>JBHLNY010000113.1:0-10239 GCA_048941065.1 Promethearchaeota archaeon | reverse complement strand
CATTTGTTAGTAAATAGGGATTAGCTTGACAAAATTATTTAATATCAAATTAAAAAAAAAAAGTATTTCGGCGACAATCATTATTTCCATATTTGTTCTATCTATAACAACAGATATTAATTTATTTAGCAAATTAGCTATTAAGTATGATAATGCTATAAATATAGATTCAAATTTAAAAAATGCGGATCCTAATCCATATTTATTCAAAGGTAGTGAACTACCATTAAATATTACAGATAATGGAAAATTATTTAAATTAAATCAAAGAATTTCATTAACAAATCAAGAAGAATTAAATGTAACTTATTATTTAGATGATGTACATAATTGGAAAGTAAATAAAATTGAAACTCACATAAATAATCTTCAAGATACAAGGAATTGGGTTAATAATAGTGGCTTTCAACCAGTGCAAATATATCGAGAATATTTAAATCCAGCTGTAACAACCGATCCTCAATATAGTAACAATATGAATTATTGGACCACTGTCGATCTTATTACACCAACGGTACCAGGTGCTACAGCAGTTAGAGCTCATTTTGTCAATATTTCTTTTCAAGAACACTATGATTTCGTCATGATTTGGAGTGATGAACCGAGTGTTTATTATTGGGATACCGGTTTTAGAGAAGATTTTTATTCTCCTTGGATACCAGGCGATACTTTAGATATATGCATAGATTCTGATTTTACAACTAGAGAATATGGTTATTATATTGATTATATCGAGTATGTTAATGATAGTTCAAATTTAGAGGAAAATTTATATTCCTGGGGATTTAATCAAAATAATACATATACTTATCATTATGGCTCTGGAGAAGCAGAAAACAATGATGCTATGTTCGTTCAGATGACAAGTACTATTGTTGGTGATACAGCTGATTGGGCTTCTATATACTATGAAAATAATTTTACAGAATTATATCAGAACCTTTCAGTGCCACGGGGAAGAATAGTTGATGGATACATTAGTTTTGATTATTATCCTGAATTTTGTATTGATGATAATAATTTATTTATATATGTAGAAATAAATAAACAAGAAATCTATTCTAAGGGATTTGGTGCAATCGTAGATCTCGGAAGACGTCAGTGGCACTCTACAGGAAAAATATATATGGCTTTATGGTCTAATTCAACTCCGCTATTTGAAAATTCTATAATTAATCAGGAGTTAAATTTATCGATCGGGATTAAAAGCTCAAGTTCAGCATCTTATAGCGGATTTGAAGAATCATTTCAACAAATGATGTGGTTTGATAATATTTCATTTGGATTAACTGCTATGGCAAATTCAACCCAAGAAGAGATTGATTTAACTGTAAATGCTGATGAATTTACTGATCTCTCAAATTGGGGTAATTCCAACTGTTCATTAAATGGATTATGGGATAAAAATCCGGTAACTCTTACTTTTAATACACAAGCTCCTATTTTAGAATTTCAATTAAATACTACTCTTTATGGATACCATAATTCAACTTCAAAGCTAGATCAGCAAAGTAATAATGGAATTAATTATGAAATCCTAAATAATGGTACAGTTTTTTGGGAGTTTTATCATAATCTCTATATGCCCGCTCAATACGATAATTTTGAATTTGAGATTTCTAAACCCATGAATTGGGAATTCACATCAGTTTTAGATCCTACCCTGCAACATAGAGATTTCGAGGGAGGTAATATTGGAGATGATTACTTAAAAGTAAATTCTAGCAATGCGATCTTTCCAGGTTGGTGGTATTTTAAAGCCATTTCACCTAATTATCTTAATTTTAATAACACAAAAGTGTCTAGAAACGGGCAATGGGGATTTACTGAATTTTATTCTGGAGATACTTTAAGAATTAAAACTCAAATCAATTCTTCTAATGAGATACCTATGAATTTAGATGACACGAATGCTAACTTATCTATTTATTATCCTAATGGAACATTATGGTATCAAGAATCTGGTATTCCATATTCAAATGGAACTGTTATATTTTCAGAAATTTCAATAACTTCAATGAATTCTTTAGGAGGAATATATAATTTCACAATATTCTGGAGTAATGGAACCGCAATAGGAGGATTAAAATCTAATTTTACAGTAGTTCATGATAGTTATTTGACGATTTTAAAACCTGATGATGCAAAAGACGATCCTATAGATGATTTGACAACGGGGGGTACTGTTGGAGATTTAATTCCATTACAGATTTATTTAAGAGATGCTGAAAATGATCTATATATTTCAAATGCGATAGTTTCATATAATTGGACCAGTGGCATGGAATATTTAAGCGAAAGTGTATCAGGAATTTATGAAACTATCCTTGATACTTCCGATTTAGGGGCAAATGGACTATATAAGATAATTATAAATTCAAATAAAGTCGGATTCATTAATAGTAATTTGACTTTAAAGATAAATTTAGGAGAAAATACAAATTTACAGAGATTAGAGTCCGATTCTGAAATAATTATAAATAGAAATAGTACCATTAGGTTCTTATATTATTCTGAATTTGATGAGGAAGGAATCTCTGGTGCTCAAGTATCAGTTAATATAAGCAATCCAGCATTTTATTCAGTTTTAGATGAATCTAATGGGTATTATTCTATTGAATTTAATACTGAATTTTTCAATAGTACTGGAATTTATCGATTAGTATTTGAATTTTTAGCAATAGGATATGAACCACAGTCACATCTATACCAATTTGAAGTCATTAATCCTCCATCAACAAGTGAGCAGCCAAATTATTTATTGTGGATAGTATTATTTGTATCAATAGGCGTGGGTGCGATATTTGCTGCTTTAAGCTTAAGATCTTATGTAATTTTACCGAGAAAAAGAAGGAAAGAATCTGATTTAATGGCTGAAACCCAGAGATTTAAAGATATGAGAAATATCCAAGCCGTCGTGATTATTCACAAATTAAGTGGGATACCTATTTATTCAAAAAGTTATTCTATTTTGGAGAAACATAAAAAAGAACTCTTTTCTGGATTTATTCAAGCAATAACTACAATTGGAGAAGAATTTTCTGAAGAAGAATCAAGTAAAGCGGAGATGAAAAAATTGTCAAAAAGCTATGGTAGTGAAAAGATTATGGAGTTAGATTTTAAACACTTTTACTGCCTTATTGCTGATTTAGAAGAGGTTAGAACAGTATTAGTACTTAAGGAAAAATCTTCTGAACGTTTAAAAAGCCAACTTAGACATCTTTTACTCGCTTTAAATTTAAACCTATCAGAACAATTACAAAGCTGGGATGGATCATTAGATCAATTTGAGGCCACACTACCTCCAATATTACATGAATACTTTGAACTTTATTATAAAGATTCATTTAGACTTTCTATTAAAGAAACGGATTTTCTTGCCATGAAAAAAGAAAGAAATTTAACTAAAATGGAATCCAGAGTTTTAAATGTTATCCATTCTGTTGCTAAAACACAGAATAATATCATTAATTTAACAACTATAGTTAATCTGGTTCATGAAGAAAATAAAGATTTAATTATAAAGGCGATTGAATCACTCATAGAACAAAAAATAATTATACCATTTAAGGCATAAGAATTCATTAAAATTATAACACAATTTTTTTTTTCATTTTATGAACAATTTGAGGCAATTCAGATTTATTTGTACCAGATGTGGTAATTGTTGTAGCGATAAAAATACTATAGTAAATTTGACTTATTTTGATATTTTAAGAATTCAAAAGGGTTTAAATTTAAGTATTGAAGAAATATTTGAAGTAATCGGATTTTATATTTTCAATGACGTTTCAGATAATGAAAAAAGCAAAATGATAATATCCCCAATAAAGACAGAAAAAGGATTAGCATTTGTGGGCCTCCTTAAGAAAAAGACTGGAGAATGTTATTTTTATGATAATTCAAACAAGAAATGTTCAATATATAACTTAAGACCCCAGTTTTGTCGCACTTTTCCTTTTTCCTTTAATATTATTTTTAATAAAACTAATAAAACTAAAGCTAAAATCAAGATGGTTTATACAGAAAAAGGAAGGCAATATTGTCCAGGGATTGGGGATGATGCGCCTATTATTAATGAAAGTGATTGGATAAAATTAGGTAAAAAAACAATAGAGGATTTAAATAATAATGAATTGTTTATAGAAAGTTGGAATGAGGCTGTTAATCTTGGTCGAGTCTCTCCCACAGTTAAAAATTTCCTTTTAACTATTTTTAAAATTAAACGCGATTAAATAAGAGCTCAAGAAAAAGAGATAATAACAATTTTATTATTTTTTATACTGAGATCTTGCCAATATTGCCCAAAATAGCATCTTTAACTCAACTTTATACCCTAATTTATCTGTTCGCCAATTAAATTCTTTATTGATTTTATCTAAATTAAAAAATTGTGTTGAATTAGTTATGAAATCTAGTAATCTCATACAAAATTCAGATTCTTGTTGTTTTAAATCAAGCAAGTCAAATATTAAAAGTGTTCTAGCTGAGTCAGTAATAATATCATTAATAGATCCATTGGATTTTATTAACTTTTTTAGTTCATTATTATAAAGAGACTTAAAAGGATAAAGGTTGATTCTTTTATCAATTAATTTTAATACGGCTAACTGATAATAAATATCAGAAGCAGGATTATATCCATCAAAATTGAATAAATTTATATTCAATATAGGATTTAGAAGTTCATTCTTATTCATTATAATAGTTCCACTTCTTTCCATCAACCTCAAACTTAACATAGTATAATAATTCAGACTTAATTTTTCTGGTGAAAATTTTTTCAGTTCTGATTCAAGAAACATCTCAATAGCAAGAAGATCAATGAGATCTGATTTATTTAAGAGATCTAATTCTGAAAATATAGCAAGACCAAAAAAGATGTTAATAGGATCAGGTTTTTTATCGCTTGAGGAGCTAAATATCTTCCCATTTATATGATTTTTAACAATTTCTAATATTTCAATAGAATTAAAAGGAAACTTTATATCTAACATTTTTAATATAGAAATATAATAAAAGAGATTTTCTAAATCGAGAAAATCAGGATTTACTACTCTAGAATTCAAAAAATTCATAACATCTATTTTGAAATTACCAGTAATTTCAGGAGAGATTGAGGGAAAATTACCGAAATAATCAAGAAATGTTAATCTTGGTTCTTTATCCAACATTAATTTTTGGGTAATACCCTTGTGCTCTATAAAGTCTTTTTTTATTTTAGGTGCTTCTTTTAGTATTTCCTTTTTCGGTTTTTTTAGAGTTTCAATAATATCTTCCTTGGCAGTTTGTAGCTGCTTTAAAATTTCAATGTCTTGTTTTTGTATATCAGATTCTAAAATTAATCCCTTCTGTCCAATTGTTACTGATAGATCAACAAAATCAATATTATTATAAATATCTTGATTTTGAAGTAAAATTTTAATATGTTGAGTAGTAATATTTGCTTCCTTAAATTCGTTTAATTTTTGAATAAGATCTTCTGAGATTAAGTTAAATAAGGTTAAAACTTTAATTTTCTTAGCGTCTAAATCACTTAAATATTCTATTAGAATTTCTAATAAGATTTTATTAACGTAAAGCTCAAAATTCATTTGAAGATAGCTATTGTAATCAGAGAATTCCTCAATTTTTAGATTTTCCTCAAATTTTTTCTGTACATTCGATATTTTCTCTATAGATATGCCTATTGTATTTAAACCTGTTTTCAATGCTTTCTGAATATTTTTTAATGTATTTTTCCTTGCTTTTTTGCTGTCTTCAGATATTTTTTTATGTAAATCAATGTTTTTGTAAGAAATTAATTCTTTGAAATATGAATAAGTCTGATTAAAATAATTTAATATTTCAATTTTTAAGGATGATAAAAATTCAGTTAAAATAGGTTTTACTTCTTCCATCTTACGATTATTTGAATTTAACAATTTATTTATTATTAATTCTATATCAATATATATTAATTTTATATCAACATTTATATTTTATATTGAAAAATTAAAGAAAACCATGTTGGTTCTTGGTAAAATATGGAGAATTGCTTCTTTAACCAAATCGCTAAAGATTATCATTTAAAAAGAAGAGAACCTTGGAGACCTTTTGAATCCTTCTTTCAATATTTAAAGAAGAGGAGTTATTCATTTAAAGGGTTCAATATAGATTTAGGTTGTGGAAATGGGAGACATTTTAAATTATTACTACAGGAAAATTGTAAATTAATTGGAATTGACAATTCAATTGAATTTCTAAGAATCGCTAATGATAATCTAAAAGATACTGCTCAATATGATATAAAGGAAGCAACTTTAATTCAAATAATTTGCGCAGATTTTAAATTTATACCAATTAGAACAAATTTAATACAAAATATTTTCTCAATTGCAACAGTTCATCATATAAAAAATAAATTTAAAAGACAAAACGCAATAGAACAATTATTTAATTTATTGAGATATCAAGGATTCTTTTTACTAACAGTTTGGCGTAAGTGGCAAAGAAAATATAGAAGTTATTTCTTTTTAGATCAGATTAAAAGATTACTTAATCCAAGATACAAACAATTGCAGGTTTCATCAGGATTAGATGAGTTTGGAGATAAAATTATCCCTTGGACTATTTCACAAGAAAAAAAAATTTACAATAGATTCTATCACTTTTTTTCTAAAAGAGAAATAAAAAGTTTATTGCGAAAATTCACTATTAAGGAATTTAAAATAATAGGTGGACCAGGAAATAGAGATAATTTTTTTATTTTAGCTCAAAAAATCTAATTATTTTCGAATAAATCAGATAGAGTGGCATATAATTGACTTGAATGAATTTAATATAAATGGTTTAAAATTATCATATAATTTCCCTATAACAATATCGTGTATATTAAATAATCGTTCTGTTATATCACAATAAAATAAACAATGTATAGCTTTTTCTACATAATATCTCTTTCTAATCATCATTCTACGTTCTCCAAACCAGGTTGTAATTTCATGACTTAATAACCAATCCTGGTCCTTTTTAGTAACAACTAACCCTATTGCGTTGTACATATCTATACTTTTCTGTATTTCCTTGTAATAGAAAAGGTTCATTCTATCTTTTTTTTCCCAAGTTATCTCTAATTTAGAATTTGGTCCCCAAATTTCGTCATAATCATTTTGAGAGTGGAACACTATGGATCCTTGTATTTCATCTCCCTCGAATTTAGTTTCTCGATACCATTTTGGCATCTTATTAACAATTAAATTACATTCTGGTTTATTATAGACGAAATAGTTATATTCCATATATATACTTCTCTTATATTACTTTTCTTTACAGAACCAAATTATTTCTAAAATATATTCAGAATTTATAAAATTTTATTTTTCGCAAAAATAATAATAAAGGGAAATAAAAGTCAGTTATTAAACTAATTTTATATATTTAGAAGAAAATTTCTATGGTTTTAGGATTTCATTGGCTTCTTCAATCCATTTTTTTAACCTATCTTCTGAAACACCTTTAATTAAGAGAGCTAATTCTTCAGGATTCTCTTTAACAAGTAATTCTATACTATTTACTCCTAATTCAATTAACTTTTTAGCTGTTGTGGCTCCTAACCCAGATAAATTTGTCAGCGGTGTACCTACTTCTTTAACAATGACTTTTTCCTTTTTAATAGGTTTTTCTTTTTTGACTAGCTTTACTTTTTCTTTAATCACTGGTTTTTTAGGAGGAATTTTAGGTTTTGGTGCTCGTTTTACCTTAGGTTTCTCTTCTTTAGGTTTGAACGGAGTTCTTTTTTTCTCTTTTGGAACAAAGGGTTCTCTTTTTGTTCTTTTTTTCTTTGGACCCTCAATTGATTTTAATTTTTTAATATTTTCGGAATAAGAAGATTTTCTGAAATAGTCGATTTTAATGCTTAGTTCTTTTAATAAACTTATAGTTTTTCCAGATTCCTTAATTTCTTTTAAAGAAAAACCTTTACTTTCTCTTAAATGAGCATCTTTAGCCGGGCTTTTTACCGATGCGATGAGTTTCTGTTTGCTTTCCATAATTTCAACTTAGAATTATTATATCAATAAGGTAATTTAGATAAAACATGAAAGTTTTTATTTTTTTCGAAAAAACAGAAGTACTATATATTATAATTTAGAAGAAAAAGTGGATCTTTTTTTGTTTTTATTTCATTTTAATTATATCAAGCTGTTCTAATTTATTTAATATATCGTTTATTTCCGACCTTTTTTTCTTTAGAATTCGTGAGATTTTGAGGGGTGAATTTTTGCCAGTACACTGTAGAGCAACTTGAAAATCAAAATCAGAGATCATACCCATTGAAAGAACTTTTTCTAATACGTTTTTAATAACTAATAAATCAGGAAATTCCTCTGCAATATGACCTCCTATAGTTAAATTCTCTAAATCTGCCTTTAATGTATTAAATCTACTTTTCTCTGTTGTGGTTCTAAATATTTTAAGATCAGATTGGTGCTTTTTCCAAAAACGAGTTGCTATTTTATGAATTACTTCTTCAACTTTTTCAATATTATCATCAGCGTCAGAAATGGAACAGAATAAAACCCTTGATAGTGGATGATAATAAATAAAAATTGTTGAGTCCTCAGATTCTATAATTCTATTCATTTCATTTACACGTCTTCCTTTAGCCATAGCTTCATGGATAAGATCTATTGTTTTATTAATTGCATTAAAAAATCCTGTTAAAATTTCATCCTGAATCTTCTTTAATTCTTTGAATGTTAATTCTAAAAGAGAAATTGAGCTGTCTCCGTCAATTAAATAAACCTTATATATCAAAATTGTGACACAAAAAAATTTTTTTATTACCATGATAATAAAAATTCTTTCTTTTGAATGCTCGCACAAATATCTAAATAATTAAAATTAAAAGTAGATACTTTTATTCATTTCATAAAATAATAAAATAAAAAAAGTTAAAATGAAGTCTAGAAAGAGTTTTTTTCTGTTATGGTTGTTTATCTTTCCTAATCTATTTTCGACAATAATACTAGTAACATCATTTTCTAAGCCATTTCACACTTCATCCTTGCCCTTTTTTTCTGCTGGGGGCGTTTCTAATTATAATGTTACTCAAAGTGTAAAATACCAAGTTGATATCAATTTTACACTGACTCATAACTCGCTCAGTTCAGGTGATTATTGGTTTAAGTTTTCTAGATTAAATGATCGCCAACCCAATAATACATTAACTCAATATTGTCCACCTTATCAAGAAAGTAAAATACTATTTAGCCAAATTACAGCTCCATCATATGTGTTGAAAGATAAATTTAATAATACATATGATTTATTCAACACTACTCTAAATTACCACAACAGTATTAGTGTTGATCAAAAATATAATATAACGTTGAATGAAGTGAGCTTTAAGAATATTAATATGTCAGAAATAGGAATTTATAACATGTCCGATGAGGTTTTTGATTTGTATTGCAATAATTCAGAAACTTATTATGAGAGAGATAATCCTACATTAATTGCAGTGTCGAATAGTATTGTAAATCCCTCTGATAATCCTGTTGAAAAAGCAGAAAAAGTATGTGATTGGGTCGCTAACTATTTAACTTATGATAATTTTATGCCAGCTCAAGAACAGGGAGCTTTATGGGCATATAATAATCAAAGAGGTGATTGTAGCGAATATTCCAGTTTAATGATAACGTTATTAAGAATTCAGAATATTCCCGCTCGTAAAGTCACCGGATTTTGTATTTCTGCTAATCCTAAAACAAAGCCTTATGTAGGACAAGAGTGGACCTTTAATTCTTATTTGACAGGAGGATATTTATATTCAAATTTCTTAGGACATGCTTGGGTTGAATATTATGTTGAAAATATAGGGTGGATTGCATGTGATCCTACATGGCATAGTAGTGGATTTGATTATTTTAATAGGATTGATTATCTTCGGTTTAATTTAAATATTGGTCAATGGTTTTCTATCCCTCTATTATCGGACCAAAGTGAATTTCCACATCCCTGTATAGTATATGAGCTTGCATCTGATTTTGATTATGATTATCAATTTAAAGTTAAAGCTTTAGAAGTTACATTATCTTCTGGGGATGGGACGCTCTCTAATGACTTTCTTATTCTATTATTGGTTATAACTCTTAGTGCTATTCTTGTAATTACTTTAGTCGCTATTCTAATAATAACAAAAAAACGACGTAAAAAAGAAGTAATCTTCCACGAATATTAATTTTCTCTTTTTTTTAA
>JBHLNY010000112.1:0-10240 GCA_048941065.1 Promethearchaeota archaeon | reverse complement strand
GGCCTGCGAGCGGATGGGGGTGGACGTCTTCGAGGTGCGAGAGTTGATCAACGCCCGGCCGGATAGGCACATGCACCGGCCTGGCGCCGGCGTGGGGGGGCACTGCTTGCCAAAGGACTCGTGGCTGCTTAAGTATGGGGTAGAGACGTATGGCGAGAGAGCGGAGGATCCAGGTGAACTGCGGCTGATCCCGTTGGCGCGTGAGATCAATGACGGGATGCCGGGGCATATGGTAGCACTGATCGAGGAGACGCTAAGGGAAACTGGACGCGAGTTGGGTGGGTCGAAAGTAGTGCTGCTGGGGGTAGCTTACCTGGAGAACGCCGACGATACGCGCAACACGCCTGCGGCAGCGCTGGCCAAGTTGCTGTTGGCGCGCGGAGCGGAGGTGGTGGTGCACGATCCGTACGTGCGGAAGGCGGATTGGCATCGGGAGTTGGGAGATGGCGTGGAGGTGCCGTTGACCGGCGATGTGTGGAGTGCGCTGGATGGTGCTGATTGCGCGGCATTGGTGACACGGCACCGGGGATACCAGGTGTTGGATCTGCGGCGGATGAGGGACGTGATGCGTACACCGGTGCTGGTGGATGGGCGGAATGTCTGGAACACAGCAGCGTGTCAGAAGGTGGGATTCACATATTGTGGTGTCGGGAACCTTGAACCCTTCACCTCCTCAGAACTACGTCTGGGATTTGTGCACAAGTAGCGCGCTATGAGAACCAAACTCAGAAAGATTCTTGGCGAATGGACAAGCTCCCAGTTGCTATGGGGGCTGCTGTTCGCTGCGTTGTTACTGATGCTTGGGCAGGTACCATTGGTCACTATGGCTCATCGCGAGGCCGGAACGCGAGCTTTTCTACAGGCGGTGTGCCAAAGCGATCCGTTGTCTGGTATCTCCGGCTGGCGAGTGACAGTTGATGCAGATGTCGAGGCATTGGAGTTGGCGAGGCAATATCTAAGGGAAGTAAATAGTGACTTGGGGGTTCAGCAGTCACGGTGGAACACCTATCGGACATTGGGGCTGATAGAGCTGGTCTCGAATAACACACCGGGTGCTCAATGGTTCTTTCTGCGTCGGCTGGAAACTGTGCCCGATGATGCCTTCACCCGATTTTTCTTGGGTGAAACATATCTCCGCGGTGGCGATACGTACGCCGCCATTGCGCAATGGAAGGCAGCCGGCGCGCGAGAGCCCTTGATGCGGTTGGGAGAGGCCCTGCAGGAGCGCGGCAGGCAGCGTGAAGCCATAGCCGCGTTCGATGCCGTATCGCAGTTGGATCCCACAGATCGGGAGTCCCGTAGAGCCGCGGCCGGGCTAGTGGAAGAGTTTGACAAGCAGCAGGCCTTGGAACGCTATCAGGAGATCATTGCTATAGCCCCTGAATGGGCGGTTGGTTATGCGAGTAGTGGCAGTATTTTGTTCCATGAGGGACGATACGAGCGTGCTATCCCGCTCCTCGAACAAGCATTACAATGCCATCCGTCGGAGCCCGGGTGGATAATAGAGCTATTGGGGAGATCTCATGCTGCGCTCGGCCAGTGGGAAGAAGCAGTAAAAGCATACGAGCAGGCCATCCGCGAAAGGCCTGAGCGCCCCTTCACTTATGTGTTGATGGGAGATGCACAATGTCAACTCGGGCGCCCGGAGGAAGCGCGTTTCTACTATGAACAGGCACTGAAGCTTGGAAGCCGGGCGAAACACCTGTCAGAAATCATTGAGCATATCTCGCGAAATGGAGAGTGCCCTGATCAACGAGGCTATAGCGGATGACGTCAGCGCAAGAAGCGACACACATAACAAGCGCACGCACGCATACACGGGATCTGAAAACCATCGTGCGTGGGGCCGGGATCAATTTTGTAGGCAGCGTATCCAGCCTTCTTTTGACATTTTGCTTTCAGTGGCTACTGGCACGCGCCCTTGGCCCGGCTGCGGTGGGTATCATCGGTCTTGCTTCCACGGTAATCACCCTGGCGGCGATCCTGAGCGTCTTTGGATTGCAAACCGGGGTGTTGCGTTTTGTCGCTCTCTATTTTGGTCAGGGAGACCGAGCTCGTGCGTCTGGCGTCGTCGTCACTGGCGTGTGCATCGTCGGCATCCTCAGCCTTGTTGCAGCCACTGTCTTGTTTGGTGCCGCTGATTGGCTGGCAACGGGTGTTTTTGGCAAACCACTTGTGACCCCTGTGCTCCGTGTCTTGGCTATCAGCCTGCCCTTTATGGCGATGACCTGGTTGCTCTTGTCTGTGACGCAGGGCCTGAAGCGCATGGAATTTCGGGTGACCATCGAGGAGGTGATCGTGCCCCTGCTGAAGATCGGCGGCGTGATCGCGATCGTTTACGCCATCGGTCGCAGCGCGGTTGGCGTAGCTTATGTGCTTTTGGGTGCGTCCATTGTTGGGGCTGTGCTGGCAGCCATCAGCGTGTGGTGGTTGTATCCCCTACGCGGTCGGCGCGAGCGGCCTATCCTGGTGACGCGGACCATGCTGTCTTTCTCTTGGCCACTGTTGTTGCTGATGATCGTACATCGAGCCTGGAAAGAGACCGAAATGCTGGTGCTGGGCATTTTCACCGCCAGCGATCAGGTCGGTATTTACTATATGGGTCTGCGGACAACCGTGGTCATCACCTTGTTCCTGACGTCCTTTAGTACTATCTTTGCGCCTATCATGGCCGAGTTGCATGGACTCCACGATTACGAGCGATTGAGTAGCCTGCTCAAGACGGTTACCAAATGGGGTTTTAGCCTGTCGTTACCTATCTTTTTACTCCTTTTCGCCTTCAGTGAAGAAGTGATGCTGGTTTTTGGGCCGGAGTTCGTTGCTGGCGCGATGGTCTTGCGTCTTTTGGCTATATCCGAACTGTTCAACGTGGCCACTGGTCCCGTGGGATGGCTATTGACGATGTCCGGTCATCCTCGCTTCAATCTGCTCAATACCATACTGCTCCTGGGGCTGAATCTCGTGTTGGCTCTCTTCCTGATCCCCCGCTATGGGATCGTGGGGGCGGCGGCAAGCGGCGCCCTGGGCACACTCATCGTCAATCTCTTGAGACTGCTTGAAGTCTATGTGATCTTGCGCGTCCATCCGTACAACCTGAGCTACCTGAAACCGATCGCGGCGGGTCTCTTGTCGGTGCTCCCGGTGTTCGGGCTGAATCTCCTGTTACCTGGCCTGCCAACGCTTGGACGAGTGGTCATATCGACTTTGGTCCTGTTACCCACGTACGTGGTAGGGTTGTTTGTTTTGCGATTGAGCGAGGAGGATCGGGTGGTATTGGGTGCGCTTTGGCGTCGATTAGGGCGTTTCGTGCCCCGTAAGGCGGCAAGTGGATAAGTGCTGTGAATGCAGCCTAGCTCATTTGTTCGATTTGAACGCCCCCCTCTCTGATCCTCCCTGGTTGCGCCGAGGAGAGAACCCGGCGCACCGGGCATCTCCTCCCAGTGGGAGAGGGACAGGGAGAGGGAGCCAAGCACGACAAATGAGGTTCCGAACGCTATCTATTGTAGAGCAACTGGCGAAATGATAGAGCGAAGCAACAGCAGACAACGAGTGAAAACCTTGCTCCTGGGTCTTGATGGGGCAACCATGACGTTGCTCTCTCCGCTGATGGCACAGGGTTTCCTCCCCAACCTGAACCAGTTACTGGCGAACGGCGTGTATGCGCCCCTCATATCCACCATCCCACCCTTTACCGGACCGGCTTGGGTTTCCATCGTCACCGGGGTGAATCCCGGACGGCATGGCATCTATGGTTTTGGCGTCGTGGATACGGAAACCGGAGACTTGTCCTTGGCTCGTACCGGATACATTGGCTCTCCCCGGTTATGGCAGATGATCAACGCGCACGGCCTGTCCACTGGCGTCGTGAACGTACCCCTCATCTATCCGCCGGATCCAGTAGACGGCTTTATGCTGACCGGCATGTTGACACCCCCTGGTATGGATCGCTTTGCTTATCCTCCTGTAATGGCGAACCTGGTGCAAGAGGCGTTGGGAGAGCGATATCGCATCGATGTCAATGCCAACCCGGAGCTGCATGCGCACGACACCGCGATCGTCGCTGAACTCGCCGCCTTGCTACGCCACCGGGAGCGCGCGATCTGTGCGCTGCTGGATCACGCCGAGGTGGATTTCCTGATGGCCGTGCTGGTCGTTCCGGATCGGCTACAGCACGTGTACTGGGGCTACCTGGTACCGAACGGGCCGGATGACCCCGTATATCACAGCCCGCAAGCGCCCGCATTCCGTGCCGAAATCGAAACACTGTATGGCGAAGTTGATGCCGTGGTTGGTAGACTGCTTGAACGGATTGGTCCTTCTTGCCGTACGTTCATTGTGTCCGATCACGGTTTTGGCCGATACGAACGCGCGATCAAGCTCAACAACTGGCTGCGCCATCGAGGCTGGTTGACACTCCGTTCGAGCGGTGGTATGATGCAGACGTTCAAGAGTACCCTCCTGCGCATGCCTGCTATGCGACGATTAACCAGGAAAGCACAACGCAGTCGCCTGGGACGCGCTGCTCGGCAGTCCATGATCGATTGGTCCAAAACCCAGGCGTATAGCGGCACGGTTTTTCAGCAGGGGGTTTTCATCAATCTCAAGGGCCGCCAGCCGTGTGGGTGCGTGGAGCCTGGCGCGGCCTACGAGTCGCTGCGGCGAGAGATCGTGGCTGGCCTGGCTGAAATGCGCGATCCTAAGACCAATAGGCCGCTCTTCGAGCGCGTCTACGTGCGGGAAGAGATTTTCAGTGGCCCGTACGTTGACCTAGCACCTGACATATTGCCCGTCATATGGGACGGAAATGGCCAGCTTGAGCCAGGCTTTGGCAATGGAAGTGTGGTACACTATCAAGGCAACCTACCCTATGGGTGTCATCATCCTAAAGGCATATTTGTGGCCAGCGGGCCAGGTATTCGTCGGGGGATTCACTTATCTGCGGTGAGCGTGATGGATGTAACACCAACGGTGCTTCACAGCCTGGGTTTGCCTGTTCCAAAAGATCTGGATGGCCATGTGATAGCAGATATCTTTGAACCAATGGAGACATCTTTCCAGCCGGCGCGAACTGATGAGCGATCTGCTGCTCAAGTCGTTGCATCCTTGAAAACAACGTTAGAGTACCAACAACCTGGTGAAATTGAAGCTGATGAACAGGAAGCTGTAATAGAACATTTGAAAGGTTTAGGTTATCTATGACTCTTCTTGGTAGAACTTACAAGAAAGTTTCAGTAGCGTCATGGCTGTTGTTATCTGGTTTGTTCTTAGCATCTATTCTTATTGGTTGGTTCATAGCCTTTTTCGGAGAGCCTTCTTATCTCCTCGTTCTCGGCGTGCTAGCCACTGCCTTCTTGATCTTACTGGCAATGCAATATGAGCGTTTGCCTTTCTACTTGTTTGTTACTGCCCTTTGTCTTGATCCCATCTTTGACGTAGCGGGCATACCGATTATACCGACTATTCTCTTTGGTTTAACGATACTCATCTGGCTGCCGCAGCTTGCCATGCGTCGGACTACCTTCATTTGTGAGCGCCGGTCAGCACTATTTGCAATACCTCTAGTAATCTGGGCCACAATCTCTACTATCTATGCAGAAGATATTGGTGCAATAGGCTATATACTACCATATTTTGAAGCCATAGCCGTTTTCTTCTTGGCACAGAACTTGCTGCGCAATAAGCAGCACCTTGAGAGGCTGGGGTGGGTGTTGGTGATCGCGTGTAGTTTGTTCGGTGCGTTTGCATTTTTCCTGCAAGTCCAGGCATTTATGCAGGCTGGAGGCACTCTCACCGCTAGACAACTGCATGTAGCTGGCAGGGCTGTTGGTAGATCGGCTGACTCTGCGCCAATGCTTATAACGAGAGGAGTCCCATTCGCTCTATATCTGTTCACCACATCTGCAAAGCGATACCCAATCAGGCGTTATCTGTTAGTCTTTTGTCTAATCTTCACAGTTCTAGGCACGCTTGCTGTGGTCGCTGTCGGCGGCACCATTGGTCTGATAGCCGCGTTCGCAATGGTGATGTTGCTGAGAAATAAACCTGCTCAGCGAGTTCGCTCGGTCGTACTCACTACCATAATGATTTTAGCAGTTCTGGTATCACCTGTGGCAGAGAGGTTCGAAGATCAGTGGTCAGCGATTGTGGAAGGTCAGCCTCTCGAATGGGCATCTGGTCGAGGTTTGGTGTGGTCTGCCGCGTTGCAGGTGATACAGGACTCACCATGGTTAGGCCAAGGCCCTAATCCAGATGCCGTCTCCTCAGCAATGAAAGACAGAGTGCCTGTTGGTAGTCAGCCAGACACTCTGGAACGACTCCTGCCTCATAACATATTTCTGCGCGTAGGAACTGAATTGGGCCTCCCCGGGTTATTCATGTATATTTCTCTTATAGTCGCTAGCATGTTACCGCTTTGGCAAGAGATTCGGCGACGACGGACACGATTAGAAGATACTGACTTGGAGTTCCTTGGCATAGGACAGGCCATTTTTGTCGCCTCGGTAGTATTTCTCATACAGGGGGTGGCCATCCATTTGCCTCTTCAGCCACTTTTCTGGATAGTGTTAGGGGCAGGGGTTGCTTTCACTCGTATGTCAAAACACGTATATGAGAAATGATCGAGTGATGGGCTGTAGCCGGGAGGCTCATCCTGGGTTTTGCGTTCAAGCATGCAATAAATGTGAAAAGAGGGTGTAGTCGAGGCAAATCTCAGGATTAATTGAGTAGCATGCCATTTTCTGCGTTCAGGTTGCCGCGAGGGGATGAATGCTAGCTTTTATACACATCGCGAAAAACGCTGGTACAACTGTTTCCTGGATATTACGCAGTTCCTTTGGTATCCAGCACTGTGATGTTCAGCCGTGGCACGCGCGGAGAACACCGATCCCTTTTTCAGCACATGATCTACAGCGCCTGCACAGGCTTTACCCACGTCTTGATAGTATCGCCGGACATCGCGTCACGCCATATGCCGGGCTGGAAGAAGCCTGTCCACATATCCAATATTTTACGCTTCTGCGTGAACCACTCAAACGTTGTGCATCGTACTATCAGTACGTGACCCAGTGGCATGGTGAGAGACGTGCCTTTGAGGATTGGATCCAGACCGAGTGGCCGCGCAACAGGGAAACCAAGATGCTCGCGGGCGCGGAAGACGCGGGCGCGGCTGTCCGGATGATTCGAGAGAAGAACATATTCATTGGCCTGACTGAGTGGTTCGATGAATCGTTACTGTTGTTCAAATATCTGGTTGCCAGCGACTTGGACATCTCGTATGAGCGTCTGAACGTGGCTCGTGACAACGCGATGGCCCAGGATTTGCTGACTTCTGAACGCACACGGCAGATGCTTGCCGAAGCCAATCAGTTGGATCTGGAGCTCTACGAATACGTGAGGCATGAACTCTATCCATCCTACCGCCGCGAGTATGGTGCCAGTTTGGATCAAGACGTTGCCGCCTATCAGCAAAACCAGGGCAAATTCAATCGGCGCAACATCATCGTGAATCGCGTGTACCGAAATCTGGTCTACAAGCCCGCGTTGAAGATCTATCGTCTGCGGCGGAACCGTTTGGCCTACGGTACAGTTGAATCCGCCACACGCCCGGATCTACAAGATAGGTGAGCACGTGTGCGTATCCTAGCGATCCATTCCAAAGGGGTTGTCACTGGCGGTGCAGATGGAGTGTACGTGCACGGCACACGCATGCTGGCCGAGCGCGGTCACCAGGTTGCCTGGCTGACCACCAGTCCTTGTGATACCGCCACTGAATTGGGCCAACCCCTCTTCGCCCTACCTGGCTTTTGGGAAGCGAATCGACTCAAACGGCAGTTCAGGAACGTCGAGGGCCTCATCTACTCACGTGGCGCGCGCACGCTGACCGAACAAGCTGTCGAGACATTTCGCCCAGACGTCGCGCACATCCATACCATCCGCTTCACCCTATCGCCGAGCATCCTGCCGGTGTTAAAAAAGCATGGTGTGCCCGTCGTGCAAACTCTTCACGATTATCGCTTGATCTGCCCGGTCAATTCGTTCCTCTCCGGCTTCCAGGTCTGCGAAGCGTGTAAGGGCAAGCGCTACTACAATTGCGCACGGCGTCGCTGCGCGCGCGGCCGTTCGCTCGTTAAAAGTGCCGTATTCAGCCTGAGCGCCTACGTGGCCGATTACCTGTACCGTTACGACAACCTGATCACGGCCTATATTGCCCCGGGCGCGTTCCTGCGCCGGAAGATGATCGAGTACGGCTACGCCCCGGCCAAGATCACCACCGTGCACAACGCCTACTTTGGCCACGCGGATTCGCCCCGGGACCTGCCGCGCACACATATCCTTTACGTGGGGCGATTGGCTCATGAAAAGGGGATAGACCTGTTGGTACGGGCCGCGGCCGGCCTGGAGGTACCGGTCGTCATTGCTGGCGACGGCCCGGAGCGAGCCAGACTGGAATCACTGGCCGACGAGGTGGGGGCGCGCAACGTCCGGTTCGTGGGCTTTCAGCCACAGGAAGTCATTGCCGATCTCTATAGCCGGGCGCTGGTCGCGATTCTTCCATCTCGCTGGTACGAGAACGGCCCCCTGGTCATCCTAGAAGCGTACGCTCAGGCAACACCCGTGGTAGGGGCCGACATCGGCGCGATCCCCGAGTTCGTGGAGGAGGGACAAACCGGACTCCTGTTCCGTGCCAATGATGCGGACGATCTGCGCGCCGTTTTGCAGCGTTGCCTGGCCGACCGAGAAAAGCTGGCTCAGATGGGGCAAAAGGCCAGGCAACGCGTGATCACTACATATTCTCCGGAGCAGTACGTACAAAGTCTGGAGAGCATCTTGGAAAGTGTACTAGCATGAGCAGTGCGATCGGTGCCCCCCCCCCCGTGAATCTGAATGTGCCCGTGGTGATCCTGTGTGGGGGCAAGGGGACGCGCATCCGCGACGCCGGCGACCTGCGACCCAAGCCCATGCTGGACATTGGGGGGCAGCCGGTCCTGTGGCACATCATGCGCATCTATGCCCACCATGGGTTCAAGAACTTTGTGTTGGCCCTGGGCTACCTGGGCGAGCAGATCAAGAACTTTGTACTCAACTACAAGGCATTCACCAGCGATTTTACCGTGACCCTGGGCGATCGCAACGCCATCGCGTTTCACAACAACACGGAAGCGGACGATTGGCGCGTGACCTGTGTGGACACCGGCCCGGACACGATGACAGGGGGGCGCGTGTGGCGCGTGCGCCAGCACATCCACACTGACTATTTTCTGCTCACCTACGGTGACGGGGTGTCTACCGTGGACATCCCCCAGCTCGTGCGCTTTCACCTGGCCCACGGCAAGGTCGCGACTGTCACCGGCGTGCACCCGCCGGGTCGTTTCGGTGACTTGATGGTCGAGCAAGATCGGGTCGTGGACTTTTCCGAAAAGCGCCAGACCACCGAGGGCTTTATCAACGGGGGCTTTTTCGTTTTGCAGCGCGAATTCCTCGACCGCTACCTCGACGAGCGCGAGGACCTCATCCTGGAGCGGGACCCCCTGGAGCGCCTGGCCCGGGACGGGCAGCTCATGGTCTACAAGCACCGGGGGTTCTGGCAGTGCATGGACACCTTTCGCGATTACCAGGCCCTGAACCGACTCTGGGATGAGGGACAAGCTCCGTGGAAAGTGTGGTCGTGAAGTATGGCCGTGGATGACAGTTCGTTCTGGCTAGATCGTTCCGTACTGGTCACCGGCGCCACCGGCCTGGTCGGCTCGTGGGTGGTAAAGGACTTGCTGGCCCGGCGGACCGACGTGGTGGTCCTGGTGCGAGACTGGGTGCCCACCTGCGAGTTGGTACTTAGCAGGGCTTTGGAGCACATCAATGTGGTGCGCGGCGACGTGCGCGACCGTAACCTGTTGGAGCGCGTCATCGCCGAGTACGAGGTCGCCACCGTCATTCATCTGGCAGCCCAGACCATCGTCGGCATCGCCAACCGCTCGCCCATCTCTACGTTCGAGACCAACATCATGGGGACCTGGAACCTGCTGGAGGCCTGCCGGCGCATGGGCGGTGTGGGACAGGTCATCGTAGCCAGCTCGGACAAGGCGTATGGCGAGCAGGCTGAGCTGCCGTATGACGAGGCGACACCGCTGGAAGGTCGGCACCCCTACGATGCCAGCAAATCGTGCGCAGACCTCATCGCCCAGTGTTACCACCATACCTACGGCACGCCGGTCGTCGTCACCCGCTGCGGGAACTTTTATGGCGG
>JBHLNY010000111.1:0-10254 GCA_048941065.1 Promethearchaeota archaeon | reverse complement strand
TATTCTTATGTCTTCATGGACAACCAACTTGGAGTTATTTATATCGTAAAATGATCCCTATATTTGTAGAGAGGGGTTTTCGTGCAATAGCTCCAGATTTTTATGGCTTTGGGAGATCTGATAAGCCAGTAGAAGAAGAAGTTTATACATTTGAATTCCACCGTAATTCTATAATACAATTTATTAAAAACTTAGATCTTCTAAATATAACTTTAGTAATCCAAGATTGGGGAGGATTAATTGGACTTACTTTACCAATGGAAATGTCTGAAATTTTTTCTAGGCTTTTAATAATGAATACTGCATTAGGCGTTGGTGATATGCCTTTACCAAGGGGTTTCTTAACTTGGCGGAAATGGAATAATGATCATCCTGATTTAGAACCTGGGCGATTAATAGGACGTGCATGCCCTCATTTAACAGAAGAAGAAAAAGCAGCTTATAATGCTCCCTTTCCTGACATTCATTATAAAGCAGGAGTACGAAGATTTCCAAATATAGTACCCGATCACCCTGAGGCTCCAGGTGCAAAAATCTCTCAACAAGCAAGAGATTGGCTTCAAATGAATTGGTCTGGCGAATCATTTATGGCAGTTGGAATGCAAGATCCTGTATTAGGACCATCTGTCATGCGCCTTGTAAGGCAATATGTTAAAGGATGCCCAAAACCTGTAAGAATCAAAGAAGCTGGACATTTTGTACAGGAATGGGGTGATGTAGTCGCTAAAAAAGCATTAGAACATTTTGGATTACTTTAAGATAATATAAATTTAATCAAACTATTATTCCATACAAATTAAATCCATCAACTTTGTGAATTTTTATGTTAACAAACTCTCCAAATTTTCCATTATAATCATTAATAAAGATATTTTTATAGGCATAATTCCTTCCAAATGCTTGGTGCTTTTTTGATCCCTTATGTAAAACCAAAACCTCTCCTTCCCAACCCTCCCAATTTTCATTAATAGTAATTAAACTATTCCGAAATACTCTCGATAATCGGATAGACCTTTCTTTTATTATTCTACTACTTAATTGCTCCATCTTTTTTGCTTTTGTTCCAGGACGAGCTGTAAATTTTGAGATATTCAAAATTTCAGGTTTCAACCATTTGATAAAGTTAATAGTTCTATAGAAATCATATTCAGTTTCACCTGGAAATCCACATATGATATCCGTTGAGATAGTTAAGTTAGGTATGTTGTTTCTCAAAGATTCAATTTTATCGATAATATCAGAAATGAGATATTTTCTTTGCATCAGTTTTAGAATTCTATTACTCCCCGATTGAATTGGAATATGTAGGAATTGGTATACTTTTTTTAATCTAAAAATTGAAAGTAATTGTTTTATATTTTCAATTAAGAAACTTGGATTTACCATTCCAATTCTCAAGAAAAATCTAAAGTCTAAATTAGCTATTTGTTCAACTAAATCAAGCAATTCAGTATCATTATATTTATATATACTGCAATCTTGAGAAGTTAAATATATTTGTTTAATTCCCTGGTTTAACTGGTGCCTAATATTTTCTATAATATTTTTAGGATTATAGCAATTCAACCTTCCCCTCGCATTTTTTACACAACAATAAGTACATGAGCCTAAACATCCTTCTGAAATAGGAATAATTCCTGTAATTTTCCCGGGTTCATGGTCAATATAAAACTCTGCTTTATCTAGTAGCTTGTCAGATTTAAAAATTAAATTTTTTTTTCCTTCTCTAATTTCTTGAAATATCTCTGGAAGATCGTTTATATTATCCAAATCTATAATAGCAGAGAAATTAGGAATAATTTTTTTAATAAGATCAATATAATTAGGAGCAATATGTGGTAAGCATCCAGCAATTATAATATGCTTATCATAGTTCTCATGATACAGTTCATATAAGTCTTTTAAACGCGCTTTAATCTTGTTCTCAGTCTGCTCTTTAACAGCACAAGTATTTATTATTACAAACTGGGCAAGTTCTAACGGTGTCTGTATATAGCCTGATTTTTTTAAAATATTAGAAATAATGTAAGAGTCTGCTTTATTAGAGGTGCATCCGTAAGTTTCAATGTAAAATGAGGTTTCGTGCAAAATTAATTCATATAAATATATATAACATTTATTAAAAGAACTTGATTATTAGGTATTAAAAACTTTTTTTAATTAATATAATCTATTATTAAAAAAACACATTTTAAATGTTAAAAGATGGATAAATATGCCAAAAAAAATCAAATATGCGTATTGTCAAGTATGTAAGAAGGAAGTTGAGAGTGCGAGTAAGAAACCATTAACTAGACTACAAAAAACAATCTGGGTAATTGTCGGTGTTGCTACACTTGGTCTCGGATTTATCGTTTTGTTAATTTATCATGTGTTTTTTAGAATCAAAGATTATTGTCCAGATTGTTTTACTAAATTAACATATTCTGATCAACCTTTTGAAAAGCCAAAAAAGAAACGTGAAGCTATGACTCCAAAAGAGAGAGTGCTGGAAAAAGTTGAGGAAGAAAAGAGCCCAGAGGAAGAGTCCTTTGTAATCGAGCCTACTAAGAAAAAGCCAGCAAAAAAGAAACCCGCTGAGAAGAAACCAAAAAAGAAAGAGGAAGAGCTAAAGGAAGAGAAGAGATTTTGCTCTTTCTGTGGTGAAGAGTTGGATGAAGATTATGCAACATGTCCATTTTGCAAAGCTGCATTAAAATTTTAACTTTTCAAAAGTTTACCATATTTATAATATTTTTTTAATATCAATTAACTAATAAAAATAAATAGGAATATAACTAAATAATAAATTATAGAAATTTGAAAACCTAATTATAAGATTTTAAATAATATAAGAAGATGTGAAAAATATGCCAAGAAAAGCAAGAGCAGCACCCGAGATAGAAGATGCCCTCGCAGCGTATAGTACGTGGGATATTAGGATTGCTAAAGTTATCTATTATGGATTTATTTTAGCTACTGCTATATTTGTATTGGGAGTATGGGCTCTCATCCTTAACTGGGTTATTAAAACCGGTAAATGGGATTTCTTTATGGACCTTGATTTAGGATATCAAATTGCGATTATTGCGGGGGCAGTTACAGGACATTTATTTCTACTCGTTCTTTTTTATATTCTATTCCGTGGAGGTATGGTGAAATTTTGTAGAATTTTATTCAAAGATCGCCTCTTAGCAAAAAAATGGGAAGATTACTTTGGACTGAGAATGCTTGTCGGTATTGCTTTATTAGGTCTATATGTTACACTTGTTTCACTTGCGGTCGGACTCCTTCCTACTGTATTTTTTAATTCAATAGGAGATCTATGGTTAAAAATGGTTGAATATTTTGAAGATTATCCTGCCCTCTGGATTTTGTGGGTTGGAGGAATGATTTTATTGCTAGTACTTTTTATTTTTATAGCATTAATGCTTTGGAACCATGGAGTTTTTTGGGTTCTTAGACATGTGAAAGAAATTGAAGAAGAAATAGAAATTGAAGACCAGATTAAAAAAGATGCTATAAAGAATGCTGATGAAAGAACTCTAAGAGACATATATAAGAAAGAAACTGGACAAAACCCAATTTACAGAGGAAAGGAGACAAGAGGATACAAAGAATGGAAAGCTAAGCTTAAATAAAAAACAATAAATAAAAAGTAATTATAATTTTTTTTAAACTTTTTTTTTTTAAAAAACCCTTGAAAAATATTAAAAAAAAGAGATATTAATTAGTTGATCTAACGACGTATAAATCTTGGATTTTTGAATAAATCTAATTCACTTTTTGGCGGTTTATAATCGGTGGTTCCTAACTTTTTCATCTTTTTATAAAGCCTTTTAACTATTTTCATTGTATCATCCATAAATTCACATGCCAATCCAAATAATATCATATATTTGACAAAAGACTTATCCTTAGCATAATCTTCATCAAAAAACTCAATTATAAATTCTTTCCTAACAGGATGGCCATCAACTCGAGCAATTTGCTTGTCACCAATATAAATCTTATAATTCCTTCCAGGGCCTACAACACCTTTAGCAGTAATAACTTGAAGTTTATCCTCTTTCTCTTCAGGAAGTAGCGGAAATGACCAACGAGAACCAACTAATCTCCATCCCCTAACTAATCGGATTAAAGATATATTACCAGGAATTTGGAAAATATAGACTGCAGCAGGATGCTTAATTTCATAACTTTGTATTAACGAGTGAGTAATACTTAATTCTATACCACCTTTAAAATTTCCACCCTTAGGTTGAGCATCTATAGATTCTTCCATAATCGTAAAGAATCGACACATTAATCTTTTTTCCTCTAAAGGACTCTCTTCCCATTGATCTTTATTAAAAGCGATGATGTATTTTTTCTTATCATCCTCTTCAATTACCCCTTCGATATCAAAATTCTTTGAAAACCAACGTGTTTTTGCTTGGTACTTTAGTTGTTGATGGATACCTAATTCTTCATCATGTAAACGAGTTCTCCAAAAATTAACTTTTAATTTCTTATATACAATTTTTTTGGGTTTTTCGACAACTTCAGCTCCTTTTTCCTTTGTAACTGCTTTTTTTACAGGTTTCTTTTTTGTGGGTGTTGTTCTAGCTTTAGCTCGTGGTTTTTTCTTCTCTGCCATCTTTTCTAATTCTTCTACTGGATCTTCTTCTGACATAAAATCACGAAATTTTTTCTTTTCCTAAAATAAAATTTATTTGCTTGTTTTTTAATTTTTTCTTGTAATAATTTTTAGTTATAAAGGAATCATTGCCAATTTATAATTTTATTCATAAAAATTTATTATTCAAATATTTCGGCTTTAGATAAATTGGATCAAAAAAAATTGAATTTCAATATTTTCAACAAATACAATAAATATCTTTTTGATTAATTTTTTTAGAAATAAATATAACTACTAATTATGAATGAACACAATTTAGATGTATATAGAGAATTGCAACAACATCTTGATAAGATGCCTGTTGGATATCCTGCAGCAGAATCGGGAGTAGAATTACGAATCTTATCACATCTTTTTACTCCAGAAGAAGCAAAAATTGCCACAAATTTAAATTTTCAGCCTGAACCATTAAAAGCAATTTATAGAAGAGTTAAAAAAACTGGTATTTCAATAGAAAAACTTGAACAGAAATTAGAGGAGATGTATCAAAAAGGTACGATTAATATGGGAAAAAGAAAAGAAGGTGAAGTAGAAGTAAAATATTATGCTTCTGCGCCAATAGTTGTCGGGATGTTTGAATATCAATTAAATCGATTAACAGAAGATTTAGTTAAAGATATATATCAATATTTCGAAGAAGCATTTTGGGAGAAAGAATTTAATAAAACAGGGATTCCACAAATACGTACTATACCAATTGAACAAAGCTTTGAATATGAACAATCTATTTCTACTTATGATGATTTGAGAGCGATAATCGAGAACACTGGAGGCCCTATATCATTAGCTGAATGTGTCTGTAGAAAGAGTAAAGACCTTATTGGAGAGTCTTGTAAAAAAACGAATCTTCGAGAATCTTGTTTTTCGTTTAGGACCGCTGCTGAGATGTATATAGAAAGGGGTTTAGGTAGAGAAATTTCAAAAGAAGAAGCGCTGAAAATTTTAGAGAAAGCTAAAGAAGATGGTTTAGTAATTCAACCAGCAAATTCTCAAAAGCCACGAAGCATTTGTACTTGTTGTGGTTGTTGTTGTGAAGTCCTTGTAAATCAAAAAAGATTGTCGGAGCCTGCTCAATTATTTGCATCTAATTATTATGCTGAAGTAGACGAAGATTTATGTACAGGTTGTGGTATCTGCGAAGAACGTTGTAATATGGATGCTGTAAAAGTAGAAGATAATATATCTCACATAAATAAAGCAAGATGCATAGGTTGCGGTGTTTGTGTACCAACTTGTACGTCGGAAGCAATATCTCTTCATAAAAAAGAGAAAGAGACTATTCCACCAAAAAATTCATATAATACCTATTTAGCAATAATGGATAAAAAAGCTGAATTAGCTCGAGCTGAGAAAAGTTAACTTGATATATATTAAGAAAAAATTTTAAAGATCAAACCGAACTTCACAAACATCACTATCACAAAACTTTTCTCCAATTGCTCGATCTTTTGTAGTATCTAAATCTAAAGGTTTAAGTTTTGATATAATTTCTTCATATTTTTCTTTTGTTATTTGTTCATAGGGAGCTTGCTTATACCCATGTTTCTTAATTGGTAAAAAACTTACGCTTTTCAATTTATCTTCGTAAGATTCAAGAACATGTTTAATTTGATCTGCCTCTTCTTCTTTAAATGTAATCGTTATTGATACTTGATTATCTGACCAATATTTTTGATATGCAGCTGCATTTTCTGCCTGTTCCCATATAGAAACTTCATTTTTTGACCTATCAAAGTATTTTTCATGAATAGGAAATTCAGCAACCACAGTATTGGGAGAATATGAATCATCTTCAATTTTATATCCTGCATTTCTAATGTGCCTAATAAGATCAGAATTTTTAGAAAGACGAATTCTTCTTATATAATATTCTGAATGGGGATAATGAATTCCAGGAGGTACTCCCGGAAGAAGACTAACGGTTCCACTAGGTTTTACTGTTGTTATTTTAATCGAGCGTGGTATACAAAGCCATCCCGAATACTGTTCATCTAACTCTTGTAAATAATCATATGCTTTACCACACCATTCTAACATTTTTCTCCTCCCATGTCTTACAAATGCTTCAATTATTCCAGTTTGTGAAATACCCATTCGTCTATTTTTTAACATCACAGCATTAGTTTCTTGCCAATGAGTGTTAACTAGAGTAACTGATTTAGAATATAAATAAGCATACTTTAACGTATCTTGATATTCCTCATAAGTTTCATGTCTAGAAGGAAATGTTTCTACAAGACAGCATAATTCGAAAGACTCTAAAGTTTGTTCGCCACAAGGATTAACTCCTGCTGCCTTATTATCTTTGAAATTTGGCGGATCTCCCATTCTTCCATAATTTCTAGCATTTTCAAGCCAAAAAACTCCAGGTTCTCCATTGACAGCAATCTGATTAGCTATAAATGAGTAATCCAAGCCTTTAACTGCAAATACAGAATTATTACTTGCCCATCTATGAGAATATAATGCTTTTTCATCTTGCTTACATGTTACAAAGTCAAGATCAGTAGGATCACCTAGAGCGATTTCAGCACTCCTACGTACATTTCCAGCAACAACACATTTCCCTATATGGTTCATGATATCTACAATATCAATAGAATTTATTTTTTGACCTATTCTCAACTGTAAAATCTTTTGAATTTCCTCTAACATTTCTTTTAAAGGTCCTGGTCCACTAGCAACCCCTCCAAAACCTCGTATAGGTTCACCAGCTGGTCTGATTAGGCTAAAATCAAATATTGGTACTTGTTTACCCAAGAAATAAGCTTCTAACATTAATTTTAAAGATTCTACCCATCCTTCTCTACTGTCAGGGATTTGGAATTCAAAGTTCCCTTCTTTCGGTTTTTTAATTGTAATTTTACCTGCCCCTTTAGTATCAAAACCTACTCCAACACCAAGCATCAAGGCATCCATTACAAACTCAAAAGCTTTTGAATGTTTTAAAGCAATGTCCTCTGTAGATGCGAAACCACAATTATTAAGAGACATTGATCCATGACGTGCAATAAATTCTGTACCCATCATCCATAATCCTCGACCCGGTGGTAAAAATTTGAAATTCCATATCTTTTCAAACATAATTCTGGCTGATCGTTGAGCTTTTGAGTCAGACCAGGGTAGGCTTAACTTTAAACAGTGCTCCTTTTGAATTGAATAACAACCTTCCACAACTCTTCTTATAGTCTCCCAAAATTCTTCTTTTCTATCTTTATCTTCAATTATTCTAGCATAGGTTCTTTTATAGGTAATATATCCTAGGGGTCCCCAATCTGGTTGCTTTCCTTGATATTTATTAATAAATTCTTCATCAAGTTTGAATCCAACACTTTCCAAATTTATAGCTCGAGCAAAAAGATTTCTGTATTTATTCATTCCTCTTTGGGTTAATTCTACACAAACAAGTTCCCTAATATAATTAGTCGTAATCTCATCCATTCCAAGACCGATTATTTTTCTTATTACATCTTCAGCTACTTTTTCAGCAATATGTATATCCAATCCTGTCTCTTTATTTAGAACTTTAGCAATATTTGTCTCATCGAACCTTTTCTTTTCTCCTTTAGAATTAATCACAAATTTAGGGTATAAATCTATTAATGAAAATGAATTATTGGGCATTATCTTCCTCCATTATGGTGAGTATATTTACAATTTTGAATTTGTCGGCTTGAGCTATTAAAATATAATTAAAAATGCCTTAACCTTCCTAGAATTTAATTATTTAATATAATATAAAATTAATGTTTGAATTTTATTAAGCGATTGATTGACCTCTTTTAGTTTCTTGATTTAATACATTTTAAAATCTATGATATTAACGATAATTTAGAAATAAATTTTTAACGCTTATGGAAATTTAATTTTTCTTTAATATTTGTCGAAATATTGTCGCTAAATAACTATGGTATAAACATTTTTAATATATTTAAAGAAAAAACTGGTTGAATATTTTATGGTTTATACTCTAATGTGTTTTGAATTAATAAAAAATAAATATAATCCTTTTAAACCAACAAAATATAGTAAAAATAAAGAAGAATAACTAATCAATTGGTGATATAGTCATATTATTTATTGAAAATTCGTTAATAATTATAGGATATTCTGCACTTGCTTTATTCTGCTATATTTTTATAGCATTTGTAGTTGGAACAATAAAAAAAAATAATGCAATAATGGACATCTTTTATGGACCTGCTTATTTTGTAGTTGCTTTTACAAGCTTATATTTTTATTCTGTGTTAAATGAGACTTTTTTGATTCGCCAGTTCATTGTAACAATATTAGTTTTAATATGGGCGATAAGGCTAAGTACTTATGTATATATTAGAAATCGAGGAAAACCAGAAGATCGTCGTTATGCTGCAATGAGAAAACGATGGGAAGAAAGTGGTAAAAACATAGCTCTTATAAGTCTAACCAAGGTATACTTATTCCAAGGATTAATCATTTTCATTGTTGTTTTTTCAGTACTGTGGATTAATATCATTGAAAGTCCTCAAGTTGATAATTTATTAGAATTCACAGGATTAACACTATGGATCGGTGTTTTAATATGGCTAATTGGATTTTATTTCGAAGCTGTTGGAGATTATCAACTTTACAAATTCTTAAATAATCCTAACAGAACTAAAAAAGTAATGGATGAAGGCTTATGGAAATACACACAACATCCAAATTACTTTGGGGAAACAACAATGTGGTGGGGAATTTTTATCATTGCCTTAGGTGTTCCATGGGGATTTATAACTGTTTTTGCACCAGCCTATATTACTTTCCAAATAATAAATGTATCGGGAATACGACTACTAAACAAGATTCATGAAGGAGACGATGAATTTGCAGAGTATAAACGAAGAACGAGTACTTTTATTCCTTGGTTCCCTAAAAAGAAATAATCTTCCTTTAATTCTTTCTTATTAAATTTAACCACACTACCAACCGTAGTCTAGACTGGTACAAATATATATTATAAAAATTATACCGATTATAAAAAAAGTAATTAACGCAATCTCTGAGGAATGGAAGAATGCAAAATACCCAGAGAAAACCAATATTACAATAAGTATTGGAATTAATGAAAAATAACAAAATCTTAGCTTTTCAGATAATGGGACTGGAGATTTGTGTATTTGATGATTTATTTTTTGTTTTTCTAGAGATCTTAATCCGTATTTTTCTTCAAGATATTGTTCCATTTTGAGTATTTTCTCCTTGCCATAAAGTTTCTTTATTCTCTTCTTCACATCTTTGTAGACTGGAGTAAATAGCATCTTAAGATTTAATTTGTAATTAAGAATTAGTTTATAAGTATCTCCAACAATATCATAAACTTCAAAGTCAGACAGAGAGGGATATTTATCCTTATTAAGTAAATCAACTAAATAAGAGAGAATTTTTCTTTTAGATGGCAATCCCTTTTTAAGTTCTTCTCGAATCTTATCCATTATTAAATCAGCATCACTCATTTACTTTTTCATCTCTTTTTTTAAGCTTGTAAATATCTATTATATTCTCTACTATAATTAATGTTAATTTTTTTTTTTTAATTTATTTCACTTTGCGTAAAATTTCGAAAATATAATAAA
>JBHLNY010000110.1:0-10273 GCA_048941065.1 Promethearchaeota archaeon | reverse complement strand
TTCCTCCAACCCGCAGAGGAACCAATAAGAAAAGCAAAAAATATCAGAATCGGAACTATTGTTGGTATCAAGAACAACAATAGTGATGCTGATGTTACTAAAAGTGACGTATAAACTCCAAGCTTCCTCGTTTTTAAATCTGCAATATAACCTCCAATTAAAGCTCCTATTATTACTCCTAAACCAATGAAGAATGAGATAAATGCGTTAGGTTCATATAAATCGTATTCCAATAGTTCGATTTTAGCACCCTCTGCTCCAATAAATCCTGCTTCTATAATTATGTAAAGGGATAAAAATACAAAAATAACACCATCTACAAATGAATTAAATATGGCAAACAAATAAACCCTCCAATTTTTCCCCGTTCCAAAGATTAACTTTAGATTGGTTTTGATACTAAAGTCAACGTGAGTAACTGCTTCTTTAACAATGAGAATAGTTAAGGATGTTAAAATCATTATGATTCCTAATCCTATGAAAACTGAATTTATATTAGCATCTGCTAATAAATAAAATACAACGATTAGAGGTCCTCCTATAATTATTCCAACTGACCTGATACCCCAACAGGTACCTTGAACACGTCCTAGCTTTTCTTTTGGAGTTATATCAAGTATTAACCCATCTATTGCAGTGTCTGCTATCGCCACTCCTAGTACAATGATAACACCACCTACCATAAATAGCATAAATGCTGTATTAGCGGTGATAATAAAAGGTATTAAAATCCAGATTAAACCAGAAATACTAACTGGAATAATAATCCATGGTTTTCGTCTACCCAATTTTTTTAGGGCAAATTTATCGCTTAACATACCATAAATAAATTTTATAGCAAACGGCATTAAAACCGTTGATGTTAGGAAAGCTATATCCTCTGCTTCGACTGCTCCAAGCACTTCAATTAAATAAATGGGTACAATAACTGCAAACATTGATTGATTAATTCCTTGAAAGAAATAATTTAGGGAGAATATTCCTATATAAGAGCCTTTAAATTCTGTTTTACTTTTTTCCATAATTTTTCAATTTAGTTATATATTAATATTTTAAATTTGTTTCTTAAAAGCTAATATAATTTTTATATTTAGATATTTATAAAATTAACACAACTTTACTTTGCAACAATGTATCTATCTTGATAACTATAATTGAAAACTAATAACCTAAAACCTTATAATTAAAATTTTTATTTTGAATATATATTATTATAATTCGGAAAAAGGATCTAAACTATTATAAATTTTTAAAAAAATGCTTTTTGATTTGATATGGGCCGCCGTACACGCATGAGATTTGTCAAAAGAACTCCAGATAATCTTTATTTCACTGAAGTAGGTGAATCAACTTCAAGTACAGAACAGTTTGTAATTTTAACTATTGCGGAATTTGAGGCTATGCGTTTAAAGCATTATGTAAATCTTAATCAGAAAGAAGCTGCTGATAAAATGGGAGTATCTCAGCCTACATTTTCAAGAATTTTGGAAAATGCTCATCAAAAGACAACTCAAGCACTTATGGAAGGAAAAGAAATAAGAGTTTATGGAGGTAATATTAATATTAAACAAGGATTTATTGGCTATGGCTGTTTGAATTGCAATGAAGAGTGGGAAGATGAAAATGCTTCAAAAGATAAGAAAGTCAATTGCCCAAAATGCGAATCTGAAAAAGTATATTATTTAGTAAGGGAACCATTATAAATTGAGGAGTATTAAATAGGAAAATCTTTCCGAATTTGAAGTTCATGCTTATAAGTTTCAATCTGATTTTTTATATAGAAATAAGCTTTAGGTTCAATTCGGTGTCCAAATTTTTTGAGATGATCTTCCAAAATACTAATAGAAAGTTCTAATTTATTAATTCTTTCTTGTATTTCTCTCATCATAATATTTTACCCTCAAATAAAAAATTACTTGTTTTAATACGTTCTTATTTTTTTCTAATATAAAAATCAGAAGGGTTAGAAGATTTCATGGATTACATTATTTATAATACATCATGAAGGTGCCATTTTTGTCATTAATCATTCTCGATATGTAATTAAATTATGAAATTTTTAATCTATCAAACAATTAAATGAGATTTTCTTTAAATAAGGTTAATATAAAATTGATTGACAAATTTTGGTATAAAGTAGCAAGAACTATTGTAAAGGCTGGGAGATTTCCTTTTCCAATTAGTGAAACTCTAATAGATTTATTAAAGAACTTAATGAATGAAAAACAAGCAAGTTTCATCTTATATTTTAAAAAACCATCTTTAACACTTGAGGAGATTAAAAAAAGGTCAGAGTTGGATGAAAATTCAATTATTAAAATGTTAGATGAATTGATGTATTTAGGAATTATCATTGGTGCAATGAGTAATAGTGCTGGACTTATGGTCTATCGCTTGATGGCGATATATCCAGGAATTTTTGAATATCAATTTCTACGTGGAACTAAAACTGAAAAAGATAAAAAAGTCGCAAGATTATTTGAGAATTTATTTAAAGAAATGAGCACTGGATCTCAGAAAAATTATCAAAGCATCATAAATATGTTTAAAGATGCTCCAGCAACAGACAGAACTGTTCCTGTTGAGAAGGAGGTAGAATTAGGAACTGAATCTACTCTGCCATTTGAGGATATAAGAAAATACATAGAATATTATGACGATATTGCTTTAGCAAATTGCTACTGTCGTCACAAAAATGAACTTATTAATGTCTCGTGTAAAATTAAAGCTCCTAAAAAGAATTGTTTTCTTTTTGACAAGAGTGCCAAATTTGCTATTGAACAAGAGTTTGGAGAGCGAATTACAAAAGAAGATGCTCTGAGGATTTTTCGAGAAGCAGAAGATCATGGATTAGTCCATAAAGTGTTCCATGTTCACTCAGATCCTAATAGAGGAATTGAAGCAATATGTAATTGCTGTTCTTGTTGCTGCGGGATGTTTCAAATGTATTATCGAGGAGTAATGCCTTTACATACTATTAGCTCTTATCTTGCGAAAGTTGATGATGAACTTTGTATAGGATGTGGAACATGTGTAGAGAAATGCCCAATGGAAACTATTGATTTAGAAGATTCATTAGCAAATGTGAACGATGATAAATGTATAGGATGTGGAGTCTGTGCCCACCACTGTCCAGAGGAAGCTATACATTTAGAACGAATTGGTCCTAGGCATATATTCGTACCACCTAAAAAATTAAAATCAGCCTAGTTTAAAAAAATTGAAAAAAAGAAATAAAAAGGTTTAAATTCTATTAGCAATCTTATAAGCTGTTTCAATTGCTTCTAAAACAGTCTGAGGTTTTTTAGCATCTCCAATTTTATGTACTTCAATATTGCCTAAATTATTTATTTCTTTCACAAGACTATTATTTGGTGCAACACCAGTAGCGTAATATATCACATCTACATCATTTATTATTTGATCTTTTCCTACTGCGTCTGTGTAAGCTACGTAGTTATCTCCTATTTCAGTGACTTTAACGCTAGTAAGAAATTTTACACCTAAAGCATCACATTTATCAAGTAGAACCCATTTAGTGGTCTTTCCTAATGCAGATCCCAATTTTGGTAATTGTTCTAGAACTGTTACCTTATTTCTTCCCTCATGAAGCATTTTTAGAGCAATTTCAGGTTCTAAAGCTTTATAAAGTGTAAGAAATTCAAAAGCTTCAAGGCTTAATGAACCAAATTTAGCTAGATACATTGCCAACTCAACACCAGTAGCCCCTCCTCCAATAATTACATTATTTTTACCGATTGGTGCATCTCCACTAAAAACATCATTAGCCCAAAACACGTTATCTCTATCAATTCCAGGTATTGAGGGTTTTATAGGTGTTGATCCAGTCGCTACGATAACTATATCCGGATTAACTTTTTTTACTACATCAGAAGTAACTTCTGTATCTAAGTTTAAATTAATACCATATTTTTGGATCCAATAAGTATAATTATCGATAATTCTTCTAAATTCATTTCTTCCTGGGGCTCTCCAAATTAAATTTACTAATCCCCCTATTGTATCATCCTTCTCAAATATATGGACATCATGACCTCTTATTCGCGCAACTCTCGCAACTTCTAACCCTCCAGGTCCAGATCCTATCACCATAACTTTCTTTTTTTGTGTAATCGGTTTCAATTCGGTTTTAGCTTCATTTGCAGCTCTCGCATTTCTTAAACAAGAAATTGGCTTCATTTTAAAAATTGCGTCAAAGCATCCTTGATTACATCCAACACAATTCATAATGTCTCGTACTTCTCCTTTCTTTGCTTTCATTGGTAAATAAGGATCGGCTACTAATGCTCTACCCATACAAATAGCATCAGCTTTTCCTGCCATTAAAATTTGTTCTGCTAAAACAGGATCATTAATACGATTTGATGAGAATACAGGAATAGTTACATGATTTCTGATATTCTCTGCTAAATAGGCATAACACCCCTCTGGAACATCCATAGTTGTTTGTGGAGTTTTAGTTTCATGCCATCCTCCTGTAACATTAAAATAATCCAAGTAATTACTTAATCTTTCAGCAATAATGGCTTTTTCCTTATATGTATTACTTTCTGGAACAAAATCGTCCCCCGAGATACGGTAACCTATAGGAAAATCATCACCCACCTTTGATCTCATTAATTCAAGAGTTTCAATGGGAAATCTTAAACGATTTTCAAGACTGCCTCCATATTTATCAGTTCGTTTATTTGTTTTTGGAGATGTAAATTGTGTAAATAAATATCCAGCATTCGCACAAATTTCAGTGGCATCGAACCCTGCTTTTTTAGCCCGTAGAGCAGCATTAGCAAAAGCTTGTTGTTCTCCTTTGATATCTTCTTGTGTCATTTCTCGAGGTGTAGTTTTACTAAAGTTACTAAATACAGCAGAAGGTGCGATCGGAGTTCTACCAATTATTTGAGGCATAGAATAAGCCCCACCATGGTATAATTGACAGCAGACTTTTACATTATCCCGAGCTTTATGTATAGCTTCTGTAAACTCTATTAATTTTGAAATATATTTATCATCATCGACAGCAATCATCATAGGTAAACCTTTTCCATATATAGACACATAACATCCTCCAACTATTAACATACCAGCACCACCCTTAGCCCTTTCGACGTAAAAATCAATTAACTTATTTGTAATAAATCCATCGCTAGCTAAGTTAAGGTTTAGAGCGGGCATTATAATGCGGTTTGAAACATCCATATTTCTTATTTTAAAAGGAGTAAACAGTTTAAAGAACTTCAATTTTAATCCTCAATTTAATATAATTATTTTAATAAGAATAACATAGTAATTTATTAAAATTTAATTGGATTAAAATTAAAGCTTATAATTTTTATACCTTTTAGTAAAGAGGAGAGCTAGTTAACGTATTAAATGATTTTAATAATCCCTTTTTTCATTTAAATTGGAAAAGAATTAATTTTTTTATCCAATTAAAATTATAATACTCAAAAATTAAATTTAATAGTTGAGGAAATTTGAATGAGAATGTTATATTAATAGAAGAAAACGAAGATAAAACCATCACAACTATAAAAATGAATCGCCTTGATAAAAAAAATGCGATGAATTATGATTTAATGGCTGGGCTTCTAAAGGCAATTGATAAAGTTGAACGCACTAATACTAGAGTTGTTATAATTACAGGAGGAGATGATTTCTTTAGCTCAGGGATAGATTTAAACTTTTTAACTGGACAAGAAAAAGATCCAGAAGGAATTGTACCTGATTTACGAATTCCTAGGAATTTTAGATATTTCGCAAATACTTGGATCCATCCAATTTTTACGAAAATTGAAAAAATGGAAAAACCAGTAATCGCTAAAATAAATGGATATTGTTTTGGAATGGCATTTGAACTTGCTTTAGCATGCGACTTTCGATTTTGCACAGAGTCAGCTGAATTTCATATGTTAGAATCTAAGATAGGTATGAACCCAGACGTGGGAGGTACAATTAGGCTAACAAGGCTTGTGGGCATCCAAAATACAAAGGATATTATTTTAACTGGACGAAAATTTGATGGAAGTGAGGCTTATAGATTAGGAGTGGTAAATCGAGTTGCAAAATCTCATGACGAGTTGGATTCGATAATTAAAATGTATACTGATGAACTTATGACGAGTGGTCCTTTAGCTGTTGGGCTTGCTAAAAAATTGATTGATGATTGTTATGGTAAAGATACTGCTTTTGGATTGGAACTTGAAACTTTAGTAAGTTCGCAATTACTACAAACTAAAGACGCTGTTTCTGCTGCTTTAGCTCGTTTAACTAAAACTAAACCAAAATGGAAATGGAAATAAAAATTTTTTTATATATTATTTTTAATTTTAAGACTTATATTAGGTAGGGAGTATAAAGAAATAATTCATTTTTTTGAAAAATCTTTTTTAAAAATATTTAAATACCAAATTACCCTCAATTAACTTTAACTAAATTTTGTTCGAGATTTTCATAATGACCATAAAAAATGCTAAATTTAAAAAGAAAAAAATGAAATGTCCAAATTGTGGAACAAGGAATAGTTTTCTTGTCTCTTCTGATCTTGTGAACACCGAAAATTATTGTTCCTCATGTGGTTCAGTAATTGACACTAGGCGAGAAATATGGAATTATCAATGTATAGATTGTAAGTATAAATTTGATAAATCTGAAGGAATAAGAAGGAAATGTCCTAAATGTGGTTCTAAGCGAATTAAATACACTGCAAAGGGAAGGGAAGGGAGAATTCTTGGTGATATTTTAGATATTTTAGATATTTAAATTATAAATCTATTTAGGATATAGTTCTTCGTACCAAATCCGAAGAAGATCTTTTTTTTTAATGTATCTTAAATAATATAGTGAGATTATTAGGCCAATAATCGATTCTAAGATCCATAAAAGAGCATATATAGTAAGATTAGCTTCCACTGTAAAGAGACCAATGGTAATTGTGCCATAATCTACAATTGAATATAGTAGAAAATCAAAGTTAGTCCCCACGATCCATGGATACAAGAGATATACATTTCTGTGTGAAAGCCAATCTAATAAGATATGAAAGATTCCCCCAATCAGAGCAGAATAAGTAATAATTATCCATAAATTTCTGGAAAACTCCTTATTTTTAAGGTATTTCCACTGATCAATACCAAAATATCTAAGGGGTTCATAAATTTTACCTTTTTGAGACGCGATTTTTGCAAACAATGGGCTAAGATATCTTGAGAAAACTAGGGTTGCTAGAATAACTAAAGGAGTAGTCCATAAAATTTGTCCTATTAAACTGTGTGTAAACGCATAAAAATTAATGTCAAAGAAAAAATCAAAAATAAAATTAAAATCTGGGATAATAGTACCAAAACATAAAGCTGTTCCATCAAATTTTTTAGGAAATCTTACTTTTAAAGCTAACCCTGGAGCTTGATGAGATAGAATCGTGGAAGGCATAATAAGTGTATGTAATTTACAGGTCTTTTTATTATTTATAAATCCTAACTTAAAATTATAATAATATTAAATAAATAATATAGAGAAGAATTTATTCTTTTGACAAACATATTTCATATTTTTAATTTTTATATCCTTTTTCTAGCTTGGTCGATATCACTCATTTAAATTCTAAATTGTACTTCGCATACTTAAATCAGAGGAGTACCCAATAATATTTACGTTTTTTTCTCTAGGGCTTAGGATTTGAATAAGGGGTTTCTAACCTTTGTTTTTGAAATAAAAATTATTTAATTTATTTTTTGTTTTAGAAGATTCAATAGGAAAGTAAAATTTAAGTTTGAGTTAAATCTAAATGGATATTTGTTAGAGGGTAAGATACACATGGATGAATGAATCCAAATTCTTGATCTATTTCTCTTATAGTCACTTCAGGAGGAACAAATACTTTACCTGAAATAAGTTTAGTTCTACACAGTGCACAAGCACCTGAACGACAACTATTATTAATAACTAAACCCAATTCTTTTTGTCTTTCAAGACTGTTTAAAAGTGGTTCCGTACAGGAAGCTTCAAAAGTTTCTTTAAGGCTTTTCCCTTGCTTTATAAATTCAACACTAATGCTTACTTGTTTTTTATTATCAATATCCTCTGGCCACCCCATTACCCCTGTTATATCATCTGGAACTCCAAATGCTTCATAAATAATGCGATGTTTAGCAACACCCATAGCTTTTAATTGTTCTTCTATAAAAAAGTACATAGGTCGATTTCCGACTACATAGAAATATTTATCAACTGCCGATCCAATTTCTTTTAAAATCTCTTCCTTTGTGATGAATCCACAGGCTCCAATCCATTCAGATCCAGGTTCTGAAAGGATATATTTAATTCTTATATTTGAACGCCGCGCTTGAATGTCTTTTAACTCATCTCTAAATAAAATGTCTTTTTCAGTTAAACACCCAAATATTAACCAGACGTTCAAATTCAACATACGCTCAGAAATGTTTCTTATCATTGAAATAAAGGGTGTTATTCCACTCCCCCCTGCAATGAAAACTAAATCCTTTCCATGAAAAATTCGATTGTAACATAAATTTCCCATAGGTTCAGTGGCTTCTAAGATATCACCAACCTTTATGTTATCAAGGATATAAGGACTGACAAATCCCCCCTCTTTTCTCTTTATTCCCAACTCGTAATAAGCAAGTTGATTTGGAGAGGAAACGAGCGAAAATGGACGTGAAGTTCGAACACCATTAACTTCTACAGTTAAACCAATATATTGACCTGCTCGGAAAGGGGCTAATAATTTCTTAGGATTTGCCGAAACAAATCGGTATAATTTTGTATCATGGGAGATTTGTTGTACGTCGGATACTTGTAAGATTTGTTTTTCAGGGTGAATCCTTTCACATAAATTTTCCAACCCATCAAAATACCAAGGGACGGGTTGAACTTCATCTCTCCACTTCTTTAGTTTTTCTGCTTTTTGATATTTTTTTACATCTGCCATAATATCTTTTTCCATTTATTACCACCTCCCCTCTTTACTATCTCTTAAATACATTCCCGCTGCAATTCTTCCACTCAGAATGGAAGTTGAGAATCCGCCACCAACATTAGTCCAAGCGCCTACCTGATATAGTCCTGGAATTGAACCTCGACTTTTTAATCTCAGTGTAGGGCCATTCAGAATATCTTGAGTATATCCATAAATAGCTCCTTCTATATTTTTAGAATAGCGATAATATGTGAGAGGGGTTGCGGTTTCTGCAACTTCAATATAATCACGAATATTTGGACAAAGTGTCCTCTCAACCATCTCTACCATTTTATCAGCAATATAATCCTTAATGTGATGATATTGATCAGGGGAAACACTTTGCCACAGTTTCCCCATTTGCAAGGTTGTAAGAACGAGCTGTGTAGTACCAGGAGGACTGATATCTTCATAAATATGATTATAACATGCAGCAACCATGTATTTAGGAGGAGTAAGCTTTGTAAATGTTTCATAAGCTCTTTTTAGATCATCAGTTTCATTAATGAAGATTTCATGAGCATTAAACCCTAATTCTTTATATGAGGTGTTAAGTCCAATATAAACTGAAAATCCTGAAGGTCCTATTTCAGGAGCAAAGATCTGTTTCTTATAACTTTCTGGTACAATCTCTTTTGGGAGCATTTTCATTGTTGTACAAATGGGATTAACATTAGATATGACAGCATCACATAGATAAATATCGCCATTAAGAAGTTCTACACCACAGACTCTACCTTTTTCGACTAGTATACGGTCTACTAGAGCATTATACCTTACTTCTCCTCCTAATTCCTCAAAAGACTCTACCATGGCACTTGTAAAAGCATGAGACCTCCCCATTGGAAAGGCAGCTCCAAATTTTAGATATGTTATAAGCATAGCTACATATGCATATGCATTTACTCTATGAGGGGGTAACCCGAGATACCCCCATAATTGCGCTATAATAGCCATTAATCTTTTATCTGTAAAAAATTTTTCAAACACTTCTGCTAATGTAAGACCGGATACACGAGCAAGCCAAGGATGCTCTTTTAAAACTTCTGCAGCGGAATATTTACCTCTTTTACGCCCAATAAATGCTATACCTGATAGTATTGCTTTACACATTTCCATAAAATCTTCTATTCCCTTTTTTTCTAAAGGAAATAATTCAATTAACTTATTAGTATATTCTTCTATACCAGTAGGCATGATAACATCATATCCATCTAGAAATACACTTCGATAAAATTCAGGGACTTGTTTAAACTTGATTTTATCAGGAATTACTCC
>JBHLNY010000109.1:0-10276 GCA_048941065.1 Promethearchaeota archaeon | reverse complement strand
GATATTATTCATAGAATCAAAATAATAATGGTTTAAATCGAAAGTAAAAGTATTATTAGTTTCTAAAGTATTTTTAATAGAACCTAAATTATCGAATATATTAGTATATGTGTTAAGTGCTTCCAATTCGAGGTGATCCACAGTGGAATTTACTGATGTTTCAATTGTTAGATTAATAGCTTTATAAATATTAGGTGTTAGAAAACTTGTAGTAATATTAAATGCAAGCCATTCATGATTACTTACGTACGATACATAAACATCATCAGAGAGAAATAAATCAGCTGTACTTCCTGATGTTGATGTATAATTATTGATATAAGGTACAATAGTTGCATTGTAAGGGAGATTTCCAACTGGAACAGTTTCTAAAAGGAATTGTTGTGGAAAAATACTGATATTATCACCAATCCCTAATGAAGGATGATTTTTTATGAATGTTTCATCAACTACACAAACGTTTTCTGTTGTTGTATTTAGGATTTCTTCCATTGTTGTTCCAAGATATCCTATTTTTTGTGCTATAAGTGTATTATTTCCAAAATAAGAATCAGATTTTAGATTTCCGCTCGATTCGGTGTGAATACCAACTACTGGAGTTTGAAAATCAAACACTAAGCCATCAAATGTAGGAGTATAATAATCCATTCTTGTTGTATAATATTCAATTCCACTAATACTATTCAAAATTGTTTCAATCATAGAAAAATTAAACCAATTTGACTGAACTACATCCAACATGGGGTTTCCAGTTTGAGTTAGTTGCCTAAAAACCATATCAGTTCCTCCACCAGGTAGATTTTTAGGGGCAATTTCTTCGTATGTTCCCCATGAAATAAAAACGTTATAAATTTTTCCTTCCACTAAAAATCCCATAAGGTCTAAAGTCGAAAATCCTTGAATACTTCTGATAATTGCAATAACACTCATATTTACTGTAATTGTATCTTCATGCGCATTATAATCATCTCCGTCAAGTAAAGCTGTTAAGTTTGCATAAGTTGTACCAAGAGAGAATTTAACAGATATATTGTCACCAACTTTGACATCATAATCATCAGCAAATTTTTTATCAATAACAATTTTGTTCCCAATTTCGAGCTCATCCATCATTTCACTAAGACTAATTGAAGGGGATATTATATCAGTTTTAGTCATATGCTCCTTAACTTTTGCTGTATCTATTACGTGTATAGAAATAGTTTCATTAAATACACTATCAAGTAAGCTATGACCAACCCAATCACCATTTATTTGAATTTGTGCATTTTGGTGACTCACACCCATTACATCTTCTACTCCTGATTGGTTGATAAGTCCTTTTTCGAAAGATCTAGGGGTACCAAAAGTGTATACTCGAATATCAGCGCCCATAAAGTCATTAACAGTAGTATTAACCCCTGCTCTCATTGAATCCATCATAACAGATATCCCGATAAGGAAGCTCGTCGTTAAAGCGATCATAGTGAAAGTAAGGGTTGTCCTCTTTCGATGCCTTAATATGTTCTTTTCAGTTAATAATCTCGTTTTTCGTAGATAGGGGGAGAATAATAATACAAAAACTTTATTAAGCGGTTTTATACTAAGGGCCAATACCCAAATGATCCCAAATAAGATTAAAATAGGAGCAAACATTGAAACAACCATTCCTTGGGAAGGTCCTGGAGTTGCCTGAACTTCAGCTGTAGCTTCAGGAGAATAATTCATCAGCCAGAAACCAGAGAAGATAAGTAAACCTCCTAAAATGAAGAATATTAGCCTTTTCCAGTAATGTTTTTTCTCCCTTTTAGACTTTTCTTCAAGAGGGTTTAAATTCTCAATAATGGGTTTACGACTTGCTTTCCAACTAGGGTAGAGTGAAGCAAAAATACAAGAAATGACACCTACTATAAATGTTGTTATTAGGGTTGTTGGATATAAAACCACGTTAAATTCTGAAATTGTCATTCCTCCTACTTGAGATGCAATATCCTTAATGGTTTGCAATGTGACTGAGAAGATTACATATGATATGAAGTAAGAACCTATTGTTCCTAATGAAGCTCCAATTACGCCCATTACTATTCCTTGGGTTAAAAACATCTTAAAGGTTTCAGATTTGGATGCTCCTATTGCTTGAAAGATTCCTGTTTCATACTCTTGTTCTTTTTTAATAATGTTAAAAATGTTCCACATTAATATTATTGAAAGGATTAACGCAATCAGACCAAACATTAGAAACATTGTCTCTAATGTTATCATTGTAGTATCTATCATCTCTAAACTATCTGACTTTAAGTCGTTAACTTTCCAATCTCTTCCATCATTAAGATCATCTAAATTATTTTGAATATTTTTAGTCACAGAAGAAACACTATATATATCGTCAACTCCCACAGCACACAAATTATATTCTTCAGTATGATTTCCTGTTCCATCTACTAATTCATGCGTATTATTAATATTTGCAAAAATTCCCGCTCCTTGTGTAAACATTGTAGACTCTGATGGGTTTTCTGGATCGAAATCTCGTGCTTCACCAATATCCCGTATTATAGCAACAACAGTATATTCAAGCCAAGTTCCCGTGTTTAGAGGGTTATATCCTAGTAATTCTCCCTCATTTGGAAAAACCCAAACGCTATCACCTGCCGTAAAATTTTTCCCTAATTGAATTTTTAATGATTCTGAAATAACTAACACTTTATCACCATTAATCAGGTCTATATATTCAAGAAGTTCTTCAATGGTATCTTTATTACTTACTGAATCTATTATATAGGGTTTTCCACCTAATCTTCGCTCATCTGCATCTTGATAGTCTATTCCATATATCCCTGTTCTAGTACTATTATCTACTTGGTTTCCACTATTAGTGGCACTAACATAAACATTAAACCCTGAAATTCTATAAGCTATTGATTCGACATGCTTTACTTTCTCGATTTCACCATTAATTTCAGAAGGCTCAAACCAACCATCAGTACTATTAGCAGATCTAATTAAAATATCGGCAGTACCCATTTGTTCATCAATAGTATCTAACATCATTACCTTAAAAGAATCAGAGACGATCATTACCCCGCCAAACAAGGCAACACTAATGACTAATGTGATAGTCGTCAAAATATAGCGTGTTTTTCGCCTTCTCATATTACGTAAAGCAATCTTAAGTATTACACCCATTTTTTCCTTTACTCTCTTTTTTTATAAATTTGCTATTATAACTTTTTTAGTTAAAAATTAGCTAAAGTAAGTTACAATCGACATCTTTAATTGAATATTGATTGATAATAACGGATCATTTAATAAACCATATAAATATATCGATCAGTGCTCGATAAGTTTAAATAATATTTAAACCATAACATTATTAATAATAAGATTATTTAATCAAAATCTTGAAGAAAATGAACCAAATTGAAGGTAAAGAAAAGATTTTAAAAGTTGCTGAAGAATTAATAGTAAAAAATGGATATAATATAATAAGTGCCAGAAAAATTGCCAGGGATGCGAAAATGAGTATCGGAACGTTATATCACCATTTCCCAAATGGTAAGTTATCTATCTTATATGAAATCATACTTTCTTATGGAAATGAAATCATAGAGAATTTTGATTTTTCCAAGATTGAAAAAATAGACAATCCAGAGATAGTTAAGGATCAGTTATTAAGATTAATTGCACACCATCGTAAATTTGCACCATTAATAAAAGGGTTTGAAGTAGAACTGCTAACTAATAAAAAACTCCTTGAAGAGCTAGATAATCTAATGAAATCACAAGAAATTCGTTTTAAAAAGTTTTGTTCTGATATTATTTTAAGATTTTATCCCGATATAAAAGAACCAGAGAAAACTTTTTCAATTATTAGAAGAATATTTACCACTATTATACATACACATGTTATTTTTGAAAATTTTTATGGAACAGATGAGGAATTAGTAGAAATATTATATAAAATGTTTAATGGCTTACTAAAAAAGTGATTAGATAATTATTTATATTGAGCAAAAAGAGTTATTTAAATTTATTATCTACATATTCCATTACTTTATTTATTTCTTCTAAATGAGTTTCTACTTTTCCAAAAATATAGAATCTAACATCTGGACCTGTTCCACTTGGTCTGAAATAAAGAGTAGAGTTTTTACTCTTTAATTGATAAATATCTATCATATTATTATTATCTGATAACGCATGGATTTCATAATCTTTTTCATCTATATTAATCACTTTTCCATCATTTATTTCAAAATTCTTCATAATTCTTACTTTTTCTTCATCAATAGCGTGAATAGTGCGGTTAATCCCCTTAATAGTCCAGTCTATTGATTCTGAAATAACATGCCCACGACAAATTAATTCTGAAATTAATATCAATGCCGGAACAGGATACTTATCTGCAATTAGTGGAAAATCTGTTGAAAATTCAAAAACTTTTGTATTTGGGTTCTTGTAAACATTTAATATATTTAAAGTATGTCCACCAGATTCCTCCCACATTACAACTAAGAATTTTTCTTTTTCTAGACCATTTTTTTTCATTAGATTTATAATTCGTTCTTTTAAGGGAGTGGGGTTATTAATTTTTTTCAAACTTTTATCTTGTTCCTCAACGTAAAGTATAGCTGTATCCACTTTTGATGGATCAACTTCAACATCAAAAAGAAAATATAGAATAACTCCTAAATGCTTATATCCAACACCAGTTAAAATGTTTAAGAAACTGCTGTGATCTCCCCTTAAATCGCTTGGTATCGTTCTTACATTAATAATTTTCTTATTATATTCCTTAGCTAATACATTATGCATTGCCGAGAAGATCTCATTGGGAATATATGTAAAATATTCTCCATTTTGTTTTACATATAGCGCAATTCTGTCTCTGTCTGCATCTAATAACAATGCTAAATTAGAATTGACTTTATTCATTATACTTTGTAACTTTTCTTCTCGAATTTCTTTTATTGGATTAGGAGGATCAATCTCTTCTTCTATAACTGTAACTTTTGCCCCTAGTTGTTTAAATAAGTTAACAATTCCTCTTGCCTTTCCAAGATATGGCCAAATTACAATACTTTTTCCTTTTAAACTCTCAATTTCTAAAACTTCCGATAAGAGTTCTATTGTATAATTATTATTAATTTGTTCAGCATCGATTTCTATTGGTGTAAATTCAGGTTTAAAATGAATTTTTTTCAATTTTAATGCTATTTTTGAAATTTCTTTGAATAAATCTCCTGATATTGGGATTGGATAATCAATGTAAAATTTAATTCCATTCCAAGACAACTCATTATGAGATGCTGTTAACATTATTATGAGATTAGTATCTTCTATTAAGGCTACTGAGGCTGCCGCGTAAGGTGAAGATAGTCTAGATTCATTAGGATCGTCTTTTTGATAATAAACTTGAAAACCATCGTAAGCAAATATTTGAGAAGCATAATCTAATAAAATATTTTTACTTGGACGATCATCAGTAACGATTAAAATTTTTAAACTTTGAGTAGTTCTCATTTCTAAGAATTTTTGACTTATTGCCTTAAAGACTCTGAGGAATAAAAATAACTTACGGTTAGTAAGAATGTACTTTTTTTTACCATTTTCTTCTATAATATCAAATATTTGAATTCTCAACCCAGAAGTAGGAGCTACAATGGGATCAATTATTTTTTTCTCTTCTTCAGTTAATTCTGGTAGTTTTAAGCAGTTTATACCTTTTTCTATTTCTTCTAATTCAATATCCATCACTTCAAAATCCATCTGTATTCTCACCAATCAAATGATAAAATAATTGGGATAAAATTGAAAATTTTATATTTTTTATTATAATGAATTAAGAAATTAATTTTTTCAATAAATAATTATACAATTTCTGAGATTGAATCTATTGCGTCTCTCAAAATCGCATGTATTTTTTCTCTATAATTGCGATTTATAGCAATCATACCATGTGTTTTTATTTCTCTCCCCCTATCAGTGAGAATTTTCTGACAAAATTCAGGAGTAAGTCTGTTTGGCAGATCTTGTTTATTAGCAATACCAATTACTAAAGTATCCTTATAAAATTTATCAAGAATATCATGGATGATCTCTTTTGACGAATTAACATTTTCAAAAGTAGAATCGATTACTAATAAAGCTATATCAGTACCATCAAGTAAACTTTTCCAGAGAGATCTAAAGTTTGATTGCCCTGCAAAATCCCAGAATACAATCTCACGGTGAATTTCTTGAGAAATTTCCTCCCCATCATAGTTTGTAATATCTGCTGTAATTGTTGGTACATATTCTAAATCAATATCTTGTCCACATATTAGTTTCAATAAGGTTGTCTTTCCAACACCACCAAATCCAATAATAGATACTTTAATTGCGCCCAATATTGTATTATCCAATTCTTTTTCAAAATCAGTAAAATAAGCACGATTTCCTGCCCAACTACCATCCTCTAAAGTTTTTCCATACTTCTCAATAAATTTTGCTCTTAGAGTTAATATTTTAGAATTAACTGTTGCATCATCATCTTCTAAATCTGTACAAACAACTATAATGATTTTATCAATAATAGTATAGAAGTACTTAAAATCTTCAGTTGCAGTGGATTTAATGTCGCTTTGACTGATTTCTTTCATAAATCCTGAGAAAGCACTTAAAAATCCTGCCAGTAGATCACGATCAACTTCAGAACTTCCGTAATTCCTAAATAACAGCGATTTTCCGTCTTTAGTTAATATATTGATATACTGGATCAACTTTTCCACTTGAGAAGTTTTTTATAATTGTATAATATTAATTAAATAATAACTTTCGATAAAAAATAATTTTTTGCATAATACTTCACCTTTTATTTTAAGGATTAATCTTTAAGTAAAAAATAAATCGAGGAATCTGAATGACAGACACAGATGATTCGAATAAAGAAGAACTTAATAAATTTATAAAAGTAACTAACGAAAAACTCTCAAGTTTCTCATCCATACTTGAAAAATTTGGATTAGATTTAATTACAAAAATCGGTCAAACAAATATGAAATTAAATATGTTGACTGATAAAATCGATGAATTAAGTAAAGCGACAATCGATGTTAAAGCATTAATACCTCAACTTAATAATGTAATTGAAAATCAAAAAATTCTAGAAGCTGAACTTGATTTAATTCGATCCTTAATACAGAAGTCAAGTATCTCAGTTCAATCTAAAGAAATGGAAAGTGAAGTTGTTGAAAGAGATACAACTGCTACGGATAAAAAAGATTCAATAATTAATCAACTTATAAACTTAAAAGACGAAGTTGACAACTTAGATGATCCAAAAGAAGTTATTAAAACACTAGAAAATATAAAGGAAGATATTTTCGTATTTACTGGCGGTCATAGAATCCTCTATGATATCTCACAAATAATTAACAATTTAAATGAGAATGATATAATTCCAGAAGATTTAAAGGAAATTATCAAAGAAAAGACTATTTTTTGGAAAAATAAGTTATAACTAAAATATTTAATCATATTGTTGATATTTTAAGAAGTTATCAAATTTTTGACTTTTCTTAAAATCGAGAAAGCTTTCCAGTTAAAAAAGAGGTTCCAATATAATTTACTAGTGTTTTATAGGAATCTAAGTAATTTTTGGCTAATATAAAAATTTAGAAACCTTTATTAATAATTGTATTAAAATTATATTTAATAAAAATCGGTATCCAATATAATAAAAATATGTAATTAAGTTATAGAAAAATAATTAAATAATAAAAAAGAAAAAGGTTATAAAAATGGGAAATGCTGGAAAGGTTCTTGCCATAATTGGAGCTGTTATTGGCATTTTAAGCGTTGTGCTTGCTTTCGCTATGCCCGCATTGTTCTCTTGGTATCACATAGACTTGAGTGGTGCAGGTTATTCAGGTGGTCTTTATGTTACTGCATTTGGGGGTATCATGGAGGAGGGAATACTTTCATCACCTACGGATGAAATTATAACGTTAGTATTGATTGGAGGTATTTTGGTACTAGCAGGTGCTGCTCTATGCATTGTCAGTGCTCTTACAGAGTTGAAACCTTTAGGACTAATTGGTGGAATTTTGATGATTTTAGGTCCGCTCTTCTTAATATTTGACCTTATGGGTCAAATGAGTGAGTTTGCTGAATTTATGGATAGTTTAGCCACTGCTTATGATTCAAATGTGTTTTTTGGCTCATTTAGTCCTTATCCGGGTATTAGCTTTAATTGGGGCATATGGATTGGTTTTTTCTTGGCTATAGGCGGTGGAGTTGTAGGACTAATAGGAGGAGCAACAGTATAATTTAAATATATAATTAATTTTTTTTTTTTGTTTTTCTGAATATTAAATTAACTGAATTTAAATTTACTTTAATTGAGTTTTATTAAATTAGAAATCTAACATGCTATCTTATCTCCATTTTAATCAGTAGTTTTTTTTTAACCTAAAATTCTCTGTAACTTTTTTTCATAATCTTCAATTAATTTGTTATCAAGAACTACCATTGGATTTAAAATTTTTAAAGTTTGAAAAAAAAGAGTGATTTAATCATCAAATTTTGATGGATATATTAGATTTTTAATTTTTTTAAAATTTGTTTTAACACCCTCTCCTGATAACATGGAGATTTCAAATAAACTTACTAGAGAAAATTTTATTAATAATTATAGCAAAATTAAATTTAATAAAAATCTATATCCAGAATTATAAAAATATGTAATCCAATGATAGTAAATTAATTAAAAAATAAATGAAAAAAAGGTTAACAAAATGGGAAATGCTGGAAAGGTTCTTGCCATAATTGGCGCCACTGTAGGAGTCGTGTGCGTGCTCTTTAGTTTAGTTGTACCGGGACTATTTTCTTGGTACTGCCAAAGAGTAAGTAGTGGTGGTTCCTCAGCTAATCTTTATCTTACACCATTTGGGACTTTCGTCGGGGATGATTTTCCAGAACCAGATGAGATAGTTAGCTTAGTTTTAATTGGAGGTATCTTGGTATTAGCTGGAGCAAGTTTATGTATTGTTGGTGTTGCTAAAGAAATGAAAAGTTTTGGAATAATTGGTGGCATTTTAATGATTCTTGGCCCAACTTTGTTAGTTTTTGACCTAATAGGTCAAGTCAGTGAATTTTCTGAAGATATGCATATTTTAGCCGTTGCTTATGATGGTAATGTTTTTTTTTCCAACCTTAGCCCATCTCCGGGTGTTACTATAACATTGGGCTTATATTTTGGTTATGTTATTTCTAATGTTGGTGGAGTCTTGGGACTGATAGGGGGAGCAATTGGATAATTTAAATATTAATTTTTTTTTTCACTAAATTATATTAACTGAAATTATAATAAAAATATTAAAAATTGAGGCAAATTATTTAAAATTTGAAAAAATCGTATTAATTAATCAGCCAATTTTGATTGGTATGTTAGATCTGCTATTTTTTTAAAAATAGTCTTAACACTCTCTCCTGTTAATGCAGAAGTTTAAAATAGAAATTGTTAAGTAACTTTTTTAATAATTACAGTAAATTTATATATAATAAAAATTGATATCCATAATTTTAATAATATATAATTCAATTAAAAAGTGAATAAAAAAGAGGTTATAAATATGGGAAAGACGGGAAAAGTTCTTGCTATAATTGCCGCTTTTGTCGGAATCCTAACTGTTCTGCTTAGTTTAGCCATACCTACACTGTTTTCTTGGTACAGTTTCACAATAAGTGGCGGTGGTTACTCAGCTGGGCTCTATCTTACTCCATTTGGAACTTTCATTGTAGATGATTATGGAAGTCCAGATGAAATTGTTAGGTTAGTATTAATTGGAGGTATTATGGTATTAGCTGGAGCAGGATTATGTATTGCTGGCGGTGTTAAAGAAATGAAAGTTCTCGGAATAATTGGTGGCATTTTATTGATTCTAGGTCCAACTATGCTATTAATTGACCTTAGGTTTCAGGTCAGTGAATTTGCTCAAGGTATGCATGATATAGTTGAGGCTGAAGATTTAAGTCATGCTCTTTGGGGTATTTTTTACCCTTCTCCTGGTGTAACCGTCGATTTTGGCATAACTTTTGGTTATTTCATTACTTATATAGGGGGTGTTTTGGGATTAATTGGGGGATTGACAGTATAATTTAAATCCTTAACTATTTTTTTATTTAAATTATCTTAACTAATTAATAGCTGAAAATAAAATTAAGATATTTAATCAGCTAATTTTGACTGATATGTTAGATCTGCTATTTTTTGAAAGATGGTTTTAACGCCTTCTCCTGTTAATGCAGAGGTTTC
>JBHLNY010000403.1:0-2615 GCA_048941065.1 Promethearchaeota archaeon | reverse complement strand
GAAATAACGGTTTGGAAAAAAGTACTAGAATGACCTTAAACATTTAAAATTCTGAATAATCTCTCTAATTCCAATTATTCAAGAATTAGATTTAATATGTTAATTAAATAGAAATAAAAATAAAAGAACTTAATTATATAAGTTCTTCTAATTCATTTATTAGAACTAAAATTTCAGAACATGCTTGGGTAACTTCTTCATCGTTCGCAAAATACTCTATTCGATTTAACAGGTTCTTCAATAATATTAACCTATTTACAGGAATTGGTTCATTATTTGAATGTAAGTCAATTAAATCATTAATAATAAGTTCTGCAACATTTAGCATTCGTTTACATACATTTTCTCGTGGTCCCTCTATGTTATTCTCTATGAGAGTTTCTAAATCGTAAAAAGAATCTAGAATCTCATTTAGAAGGTCTCCAATTGGATCCTCTGGAGGCATATCCCATTGACATAAATAAAAGTATTGTATATTTAAAGGATTGCTTATAAAACCCTTTAACTCATTTGCCATAGCATAATATCTCTTGCTTACTGAAATCCAAGCAAAGAAGTAGAGTTCTTCTACTAACTTTCGTTGAATTTCATTATAAATTGGTTGTCTATCAAAATAATCGGCTGTTGTTTCTCCCTCGAGCATCAATTGCTCTAATTCCTCATCATAAGTATTGACCCAAAGGCTTGATCTGCTACTGTATAAAGGGGTAATATAATTTTCTGGATCGGGATAATCAGGAGCCCATCCAAGCAAGTAAATGGGGATCATATCTCTTCTCAAGGGTCCAACATCATTCATCATGCAATCGATTATATCCCTAAAAGGGATCTGTACTACCGGTGCATTAATTCCTAAATATCTTAAATTATCCGAAATAGCTAGCGCCATATCTCTTCGGAATGTCCCTTCCGTTTGGGCCGTGATATTCCAATGTTGCGTTTCTAACCACCCTCCACTATCTGCCTTATCCAGCCAATCTTGGTCTGAAGTATACCCATTTCCATATCCCATAGATTGCATTAGCGATTGCGCATAGGCACGGTCAAATACAGGATAATTAAATCCATAGTTTGACATTGGGATACCTCTAGGGATTGGAGATTTCAATCTATAAGCCTTTCCTAACAATATTTCATCAATCAAATATGAATAGTCAATCGCATATGAGATTGCTTGCCTGAATGCTGTATTAACCATATAACCATTAAATCCCATATGGTTACTTGCAACAGTCTCTTCCTCAATTAAAGTAATATCAGGATCAGCTTTGAAAATATCAATCATAGAATCAAGAACGTAATCTATGAAGTGTATTTTCCCCTCCAATAGCGCATTATTCAAATCTATTTGAATAGGAAATATTTTGAATATCATTTGTTCAATATCCACATTTACGTCGTCCCAATAATTTTCATATTCCGAAAAACTCACTTGTTGGTCTACTTCATATCCATCGTATAGAAAAGGACCAGTTCCTACTATATCTTCTGTATTTGTATCTATATATCTATGCATCGGAGTGGACTTGTTGGAAACCATATACCCCCCCATATAACATAGAAGTGATAAAAAAGATCCTTTTACTTCCCTTAATACAATTTTAACCGTATACTCACTAGGAATTTCGATGTGGTCAATAAGAGGTTCACCTGTGGATGTACTAAATATATTTCTTAACTGAGTGACTGGTACCTCAGGAGCGAGTGCAACATTCCATGGTTCTGGTAACCAACTATTTTCTTCCCAATTTATAAAATGCATTAATCGATACAAGTTCCATCTAACACTAGTTGCGTTAAATTTTGTTCCGTCATGAAATGTGATTCCTGATATCAGAGGAATTGTCAAACTTAATCCATCAGCAGAGAAAGTGGGAAATGCTGCTGCTAAGTGGGGAATTATAGAACAAGTTGGATCTGAAGGATCACACCGGTACAGAGTTTCACATACTTGATCAATTACCTTCAGCGAAATTGAATCATAGGCATAATGGGGATCAAGATCAGTTGGACCGTAATTTACACCAACGATGAATGGAGGTTTAGAAGAGTCAATTTCTTGTGCAGGATTGGGTGTTTCATTTACCTTAAGTCTTCCACTAAAAAACGCAAAACCTCCGAGAGATATAATTGAAAGTAAAATACAAATTTTTAGATGTGATTTTAATTTAGTTTTCATTTTTCTTCAAAACTTTTTTAGTTAAATAAAATTGGATTTGTAATTAGACAAGAAATTATTATTACAAATTATTATTTAACTCTTTTGTAAAACCCCTAAAATCCACCTTAAAACTCGCAAAGTCCATTTCTTTTTTAATTATAAAGGAGATAGATGATAAATTGCAAATCCTAATACTATTCCCTGAAATAAGTAAGCTTAACTTTTTTGTTGCTCTTTATACAGCTTTTTAATATGTGCTCGTAACCTCTCAAAGCTCTCATCTTCTCCTAAATTAGCAGAGCAATATTCACAATATTCTGAATTATTATTTAATTCTTTTCCACAAACTTTGCAAAATGATTTAGAAATTTCCATTATATTTACCTCCTTTTCTATATCAATCTCATTTTTTAAATTATAAAATTTATTTTCTAAAATTTTTTTATTATTTTCG
>JBHLNY010000108.1:0-10464 GCA_048941065.1 Promethearchaeota archaeon | reverse complement strand
ATGGGACAACGATGATGGAATAAGCGCATTTTCGAGGACTCGTATGAATAAAGATGATTATGTAGTGCATGGTAATGCGGACACGGAGTTTAATAATCAAAAATCATCCTGTAAAAATGGGCTCTTAACCAAGCAAAGGTAAGTACCACGCTATGAGGTTATTGACAGTATACCCAGGCAGGATACATGATTATTGTCCCAAAAAGGCATATAAATTAACGCCTGACACGAGAGAACTTTTTTAATTTTATGGTATATCCATTAAATGAGAAAAATGTGTTAGTGTTTTAGGCAACAATAATGCCACATTTTAAGCAATATGTTGATTAAAAAGTTCTTTAAGCTCCTTGCTAATCTCTTCTGGTTCAGCCTGTAAATATCTATTTAGTATTTGTGTAATTTGTGGAGCCCATTTCTTCATAATAGCACGTATAAACCCTATTCGAACATTCTTATCGGATACGATACATAATACGCCCTTACCCACTTTTGCTGAAAAAATCATTCCTCCATAATATTCTGTAATTTGTAGATCAATGGAACCATAGCCTAAAATATGGCCTTGTTCCTCACCAGCAATAAAGACAGCACCTCCAATAGCTCCAATTTTTTCAACAGAAATCCCAATGTCATCAGAAAATTTAAATTTTGATTGACTTAAAACGTTTATCCCTGTATCATCGATTAAAAGAGCATATTTTAATCCTGACGTACTGTTAATAATAGCTATTAAAATCTCTTTTAATCTTAATTCATCTTCGGAATAGCTCACTAATATGTCAACCTAATACTGAAATTAATAGATTTATTTTTTTTGGTTATTTTCATTATTTTTTAAAATATTTATTTAAACCACACTTGATATTATCTCTTATATGAATTCTAATAGATAATGAAATTTTTTATTTAAAAATTTAAGTAAGTTATTTATTTTCTTACGGTCCGTAATAAAAATTGCTTACTTTTCTTTACCACAAATAAAATGATTAAAAAAGTGTTTGTGTTTTAATTAAATGTTTCAATGGCTTTATACGACTTTTAAAATCTTTTGTCTTCTCTAATAGGATTAACAATTTATAATTTTTTGATTTATCTAAATCTTTTTTTATTTGAACTAGTTTAGAATCTTTAATAAATTCTCGATTTTTAGCAACTGCAGATAAAGCTAATGTATTTTCAAGGATCCAAAGTCTTTTTGAAATTGATGATGCAACTGGAAAACCATGTTTGTCGGTTATAATTCCTGCTACAAAATTAGGAAACTTCTTTTCTATTCTATATAAAAAATAATTAACCTCATCCTGTTTTATTAGATCATCCAATTTTTAACACCAAACCTATCAATTTGATCTAATTGATAGGTTAAAGATAATTAAATTAAGTCATTAAATGTTATATTATGAAGATGATATGTTATTTTTGTAGTAATGATGTCATCACAACATCCAGATTTTAAGTTCTTTAACTTTCTTTTCGAGTTTTAAAAGCAATGATGCTTATCCCCTGTGTATAAAAGCAGATGTCGGTATTGTATTCTCTGATTTTTAGGATTTGTTATCCAATCAATAAAATAGCTTTTTTAAAGAACCATAAGTTAACCGGATCTCTAATTGAGTTTTTAAAGCGATTATAAATTGGTTAATAGTGAATTTAAAAACGACAACTCATTAGATATTATTAATAAATTGTCTTTATTGAAATAGTAATTGAAAAACATGTCAAAAGAACCTTCTAATTACGAATCGAATAAAATTATGGAACAAATACTTAAAATGTCTAAAGGTGAAACGATGGATTTAGTAGTCAATCATATATTACATGGAGTTACACCAGAAATGATAAATTGGTGGTGGGATAATATAGATACAACTGAGCGCTATAAATTATGGCACCCGAGGGACCATCAATCTTTTCAGTGGGAAATCTCCCCTAAAGAAAGTCATATCGGGGCGATCCATAGAGTTGTTGAAAATATTGGTCTTCCCACTATGTTAAGAATCCGATGGGAAGATCCAAGTAGTTCAGAAATACCAATTGAGTATGCACATGCATTAGCAGGGAGTATCCTTGATCGCAATGACAACCCAACAAGTTGGGTTTTACATGAGTATGAATCAATTGAAAATGGAACAAAGTTGCGTACAACCTTTCGTTTACCTGCCAGAGTTCCCAAAGAGTTTATCGCAGCATTACGTAAGCATAACAAAGAAGAGATGGGAGAATTTGTCAATTTTTTACCAAGGTTATTCAAAAAAAGCAAAAATGTAATTTAATCTCGTCTCGTGTTTCATAAATAATAATTAAAAAAAAATTGATTATTTTTAAGACCTAATATCTTCAGATTCTCATTTCGGTTAATTGTTTCTTTCATGTTCTCCTCATTACTTAGATTAAGCATTCTTTATTTCTCCAAGGAGGCTGCAAAAGTATAACTTCGTGAAGATAATATAATTAGACAAAGAATAATAATATTAAATTTATAAAACCATGGTAAAATTTCACTTTATTAATTAATCTTGATAGCTGTAGCGTTGTTCCTTCCAGGGATCGGCTTTGTTAGAATAAGCTCCCCTTTCCCAATATCCTAATCTATCTTCCTCAAGGAAATTTATTTTTATTACCCATTTAGCACTTTTGTAAAAGTATAAATTAGGAATAATCGGGCGCACTGGACCTCCATGTTTATCATTAATTGGAAGACCATCATAATTTAATGCTAAGATCGCATTTTCAGCTTTTAATCTTTCAATAGGGACTGTAGTTGTAAAACCCTCATCAGCACAAAAGAATTCAACAAAATGGGCACTTTTTTTCGGCTTAATAAGGTTGAAAAGTGTCTTAAAAGAAATTCCCCCCCATTTCGTATCTAATTTGCTCCATGAAGTAACACAATGAATATCGGCAATAATTTCTGTATCTATCAGTTTTTCCAAATCTTGAAAACTAAATGTTATTGGAGTTTCGACTTCTCCTACTATAGATAATTTATACGTATCTCTATCAAGATGAACTACTCCTCCTTTTTGAAGAACTGGGAATCGTTTAGTTATAAATTGACCTGGAGGTATTCTAGGTTTTTCCTGGTTGTTATGTCTATTTTTCATTACTTTTTCAAATTATTTTAATATTTAGTATAATATTTTCCATAAATTAAGCCAAACTTAAATTATAAAAATTATTGGTACCACTTGAGATAATTGTAAATTATTTCTGCTAAATTATAAACCATAAGAAATTAATGAATTATAAATCCAAATTATAGCTTATTGTTTTTCTTTAAAGATATACCTAAATTTATATTTTCTATTAGTTCGGATAATCTGTTTCGAACAGTTACTTCAGTGACACCAGTTATACAAGCTATTTTTCTTTGGGTTCTTCTCTCTTTCGTTAAAATACTTGCTGCATAGATCGCAGCCGCACAAACACCTGTTGGACCTCTTCCAGAAGTTAAACCACGTTCTTCTGCTACTCGAATAATCGCTTTTGCCATTTTTTGGCACCTAGTACTTAATTCTAATTCTGATATAAATCTTATAAGGAAATCCATCGGTTTAGTAGGATTTAAATTTAACTCTAATTCATTAGATATAAATCTAAACGATCTACCAATTTCTTTCTTATCTACACGAGCTACGTCTGCTATTTCATTTAAAGTGCGTGGTATTTTATACATTCTACAAGCGGCATATAAACTAGCCGCCGCTACTCCCTCTATACTCCTACCACGAATTAGATGAGCCTCAACAGCATCGCGATAAATTTTTGCCGAACATTCTCTTAAATTTTTCTGAAGATCGAGATTTGAAGCCATTCGGTCAAGTTCGCTTAAAGCAAAAGTGAGATTCCGTTCAGTTGCATCAGATACCCTAATACGACTCTGCCACTTACGTAGTCTATATATTTGACCTCGTAATTTAGCGGGTATTTCCTTTCCAAATATATCTCGATTTTTCCAGTCAATCATAGTACTGAGCCCTTTATCATGAATCATATAAGTCATTGGTGCTCCTGTTCTTGTTCTTTTCTTTTTCTGATCAGCATCAAAAGCTCTCCATTCTGGTCCCCGATCAATATGTTTCTCAGAGTGAACTAAACCACATTCTTCACAAACTAGTAATCCTCTATTTTCATCAAAAAAAATACTTTTACCACATTCTGTACAGATATTATCATCAATACTTAGGCTCTCCTCTAACTCTAGATTCATTTCTTTCCAACTTGAGATTAATTACACCTTTTAATAAACCATTCTTATAATTTATTAGATATTAAAAATTTAAGTCAATTTGGCATAAAATTTATCATTAGGATTAAATTCTTGATTGAGACCAGCTTTTATTGAAAGAAATGGCGTTTCTATTGGACCAAATATATCCTTAATATATCCTATCTTCTCGTATTTTTCATTAAAGATAAATTTTTTAATTAATTTCTCAAATTTTAGATTCCATTGTTTTGCTCTAAAGATATAATGCTTTTTAGATTTACCAACATAAAATAGATTTAATTTAACCCAGTTTTTCAAGTGTAATGCCTAACTAAGTAATTCAAATATAAAGTAAAACATTGATGGTTAATATTTAAATATAATGTTTTTTTTGATAGCAAATTACAAAAATGGCAAATTAAATATTGGTAAGTTGAATACTTTTATCAAATTAGAAAAAACTCAAATTAAAATGAATATTAATAGTTTTCAAAAAAACTAATAATTTTGCAAAAATAACTATTTATTTTATTGAAATTCAATAATAAGATTTCTGCAATTGATATTTCTTTTTACAACTACAATCAAACGTCTCTTGATTTAAAATTCTTAAATCTTGATTAAGAACAAACTTTCTTAGAGTTTCTTTAGCAAAGGCCTCACATTCCCTCTTTAAACAATTATGAATCCCCCTTTTCGTTCCTGCTCCTGATGGATCTGATAAAATCCTTACCATCTTTAAATCTTTCTGGGATAACGCTCTAGTTAAAGACTTAAAAAGTGAATAATACCATGGTGGTCTGTATCTATTTTGAAACCATAAATATTCAGTAAGTGTACCCTTTTGAATATTTAAAGGGTTAATTGATATTGAATTTACTTTTAAATCTATTAACTTTTTTATTGAATTTACACAATCATCTATAGCTCCTTGTTCATTAACAAATGGTGGTTTAAATAGTAAATAGGCTTTTATACCAATATGTTGCTCTTTACATAATTCTAATGCATTTTTAAAACCACTAAAAAAAAGCCCCTTATTAATAAAATTATTCCTAATATGATCATCTACAGTTTCAAGACCTACACCAATTTCAATATATTTATCTTTTATATATTTTTTTAGTTCAGTAAGTTTTTCCTGAGTTATGTACTCGACTCTAGATTCTAAAACAATTTCTTTAATTTTATCTATTTTTGCGATTTTCTGATATATATGTCTTCTAATATTTTCAACTATTTCATAATCATCAAAAAAACTGCCAGAATTAAATAGTTTTAAAACGAAATTATCAGGATCATTTTTAATTTCACTTAATTTATTGTTTAATGCATAATCAAACTGATTTATGATTTGATCCATAGGAACCTCTTCAATGTTAGCGTCTCTAAAATAACCACACATTGAACAACCACCATGATTTTTTAATGCCCAACTACATCCTTTAGTTCTTAAAATAATGGTAAATTCCTTACCAATTTCTTCTAGAAGTCTTTCTTTCTTTATCCAAAAGCTAATTGGTATATTTAATTGTTCTTTATCTAGCATTTTCTTTTTCTTCAAGGCTTTTTGTCTAAGAAAATATACCTTCTCGGTTAAAGATCTATTATTGTTATAATTAGAATCATGCTTTCTCATAAACTATTGCTATCCTTCCTGTTTTTGAATTTTTGATAAAATTAGATCCTACTAATAGTCTACCCATTCCAATTATGTTCTTTTGTTCTCTATCCAGGATAATCACAAAATTATTTGGAATTAGATCAGAGGTATAATCTATAATCCCTGGTCGAAATAGAGTATTACCCGATATCTCTTTTCCATCAAATACAATAAAATTGGATTTAATTAAACGAGGATCAGGAATAATACGATCGATTCCTTTAAAACTTAAACTAACTTGGCCAGTTTTAGGTTTAAAAACACCCAATTTTTCTTTATTTTTAGAGTCTATTAAAATAATTTGACTAGAAACTTTTGTTCTTTTTAGATTTATCCCAGAAGAAATAAATTTTTTCCCAGAACCCATTCCAAATTGATAATCTAATATTTTCGCAATCTTTTTTATCCAAGTTTTAGATATAATATTGTTTTTTAAATTTTCGTTTAAAATATATTTATCTTTTTGTTCTTTGATTAAATTCTCTAAAGATTGAAGTGATTCTTTAGAAGTTGCTCTTCCATAGATCTTAGAAAAAATAAATCTAGATGACAGCTTAGAAGCAGCTTCATTAGCTATTTCAAGATAATTATCTTCAAGGTGACAAATTATTGGTATATCCTGACTATATTTATTTAATATTTGTATAAGCATTTCTACCGTTATAGTTAGCTCTTCAGTATTCCATTCTCCAGTAACTGAAATATCATATGAATTAACAGGATAAATATTTTCTAATTGTCTTGGTACAACTCCTAAAGGTGAAGTTAAGATAAATTCTTGGAAATGAGGGAATTCTGGAAATTTTCTAATTATTTTATGAAATAATTTATGTGACTTGGATTCGGAATAAGGCTTTTTTGCAGAGCATGGAAGTAATATTATTAGTTTAGTCCATGGCTCGGGTTCAAAATTTTCAATAACTCTTTCTCTAAATTCTTGAAAATCTGGTCTATAATAGGAAGAGGGGCCAAAACATTTAATTTCCTTACTTTCTTGGACAATTGGCGTCTCAAACCTTACATTTTCAAAGTAAGATTTATCTAAAATTCTTAAGATTGAAATTATATAAGTATCGTCAAAGGAAGATTTTTCTATAAATGCTCTAAAATCTTCATAGTGTAGATACTGCTTGATTTTATTCATATAACTAAATGCTGAGATTAAGTTATGTAAACACAGTAAATCAATTTTTTCAGATGAGTATTTATCTTCAGATAAATTTCTTAATTTTCCTTGACATGCAACGCAGGAACACGGAAAAAATTTTAACTTATAGATTGGTAATAAGTATTCTATGGAATCATAAAAATTTTCAGCCGATAAATATAACAAGTAAGAACTATCTATTAAATCCACTCCCAGATATATCAAAATTGGATAATATTTAGGAATAATCTTGCCAGAAGCCATAATAATAACATTATTGTCTAGATTTTTTTTAACTTCAATGATAAGTTTCAATATACCCCTAAAGTTGCTAATATTATCGAAAGTATCTGCTAAATTTAACACTTTAATATTTTCATAAATTTTTATCAGCGGAAAATATAGAAGAATTAATTCTGGAAAATCAAATATTTTAATAGTTAAACCAAAATTAAGATTCGGATTACTTTTTAGTATTTTTTCAACAAGATTTAAATAATTTTTAATTTCCCTAATGGCAAAATGCTTATTAATTGATGTAGTGGGAAGATTGAATGGAATAATTGATAATATGTTACCTTCAGAAAATATTTCTAAATTTTCGGTTATTATTTTTTGAAAGTTTTCAAGTTTCCCAGTATGAGTAAAAATAAATCCCGTATTCTTGAATTTATCTCTAATAAAACTAATTTTCAAAAAAATTTCTTTAGTAATTATAAAAGAATTATGTTTTTCAAATTGTTCTATAAAATTTAATTGATGCATTAAAATGTTTTTTATTGGAATAAGGATATTAGGTGTTTGCATATACATTTTTTGCTCTTTAGATATTAGAATACGCCCTATTCGTGAATAGCCAATCTTACTATTTAAAACTTCAAAAAATGGTTGCATCTTTTTCAATAAAAGATAGTTTAGGATTTATTTTTCATATCAATTAATGAAATATCCAAAAATTATTAAGAATTTAGTTATAAATATTGCAAACCATATTCTCTAAATTTACTCATTTTCGGGTATTAGTATAACAAAATTGTTTCCTTTAGAATGATCTCTATTAAACCCAAATTTTTGTACTTGAATTATTATTAAACATAGCTGCATTACTGAATATTTTTTTTTTTAAAATTCTCAGTAAATCATTTGTTTAGTATATTATAAAATTAGTATATGGTATTAACTCATCTAAAACAAAATTAGTAAAAGTATCTTCTATTTCTTCAGTTTCATAAAGATATTTTATGAAGCTTGCATAATCTTCAACGTTTCTTACCCGAATAATTGCAAATAATCCATATTGTTCACCAATCCTAAATAAATCTGTAATAAAATGGTTTCTTTCCAAATTCGAGGCTATTTTGTTATATCTTGAAGGATCCTTTGGTTTTATACGTACAAGATATTTTCCCTTATAACCCAATTTTTTTGGATGAAAATCTATTGTATAATTAAGAATAATCCCTTCTTTTTCGAGATTTTTAATTCTATTATAAATTGTTGGCTGAGAAATACCATCTTTATAGTAAAAATTAATTTCCTCATTAAATTCTCTATTTAGGAGATTCTTAACCTCATAAGTAGAGATTGGTTTTAATCCTTGTCGTTTCTGGAGTATTTTTAAAATTAGATAGTCAACCTTATTTACCTCAAAATTTGAATTTAGTTTTATAGAATCTAATTCAATACCATTAATTTTGAATACTTTTATTGTCTCTATTATATGATATTTCTTAAAATAGGATTTAGCCATTATAATATCAATTTTATTTAAGGTTTTATAATATGATGCATAGGATTCAAAAACAAAAAGTGCAAAAAGAGAAAAATCTCCGAGGATACCATCTAAAATTTTTAATTCTTCAATCTTTAATAGCTCATCAACTAGATATGGTTCTTTTGGATTTGTCTTGATCTCTAATATAACATATCTCATATTTTTAGGTTGTATATTAGGATGTATATTTATAGTAAACTTTTTAATTATTTTTTTTTCAATCAAAACATTAATCTTATTTTGAAATGATTGTCTAGAATATCCAAGATTTTTTGTAATCTCCTTAATATTGAATTTACTTTTGCTATTTAATAATTTTATAAGTGAACGAGCACCTGCTCCTTTATCATTTATCTTCAAAGTTCTATCTATATACTGTCAATAATCAAAGTATCATTTATATATAGAATAAATATACAATTCATTAAAAATATATTTAAATTTTAATTAAAATTATATTTTATGATTTATTTCAAAGTTAATTATAAAAAGTGAAAAAGTATGGTTGAATATAAAGTTGCTGATGAATCTTTGGCAGAAAAGGGAAAGGAAGCATTATATATTGCTGAGAGGAAAATGCCCGTAACAGCTAAAGTAATTCGTGATAGATTTGTTAAGGAAAAACCTTTGAAGGGAATAATAATTGCTGGTTGTCTTCACATTACAAAAGAAACAGGAAATCTAGCTCGAACATTAAAGTTGGGAGGAGCAGAAGTTTACTTATGTGGTAGTAATCCACTGTCGACTCAAGATGATGTTGCCGCTGCATTAATTAAAGAAGACATAAATGTATTTGCGTGGCATGGTAATACAGATGAAGAATTTTATTGGTGTATAAGGCAATGCTTGAAAGCTAAACCTAATATATTAATTGATGATGGAGCCGATATGATAGTCTCATTACACAAAGAGTTTCCAGAGTTAATTGAATCTGGTATCATAATCGCTTGTCAAGAAGAAACTACAACTGGAGTTAAAAGATTCAAAGCAATGGATAAACATGGAGCACTAAAAGTTCCATTATTCCCTGTTAATGATGCTAGGTGCAAAAATCAATTTGATAATGAGTTAGGTACAGGGCAAGGAATTATTTCTGCAATTTATGGAATGCATGTTCTTTTTGCTGGTAAGAATGTAGTTATCGCCGGATATGGTCATTGTAGTTCAGGTATGGCACTTAGAGCGCGTGGTTTAGGTGCGAACGTAACTGTCACAGAAGTTGACCCTATAAAAGCATTACAAGCGATACATGCAGGTTATACTGTCAAACCAATCGAAGAAGCATTACCCAATGCCGATATTATTCTTACAGCAACAGGTTGCAAGCATGTTATCCAACCTACCAAGGAAATATTTGATAAGTTAAAGGATGGTGTTATACTCGGTAATCTTGGACATTTTGACATAGAGGTTCCAACCAAGGAGCTTTACGAATATGCTAAAGAGATCAAACCTATTAGGCAAGATGTTGAAGAGATCACCTTTCCTAATGATAAGAAAATATATCTACTTGCCAAAGGACGTTTAGCGAACTTAGTTCTGTCTGAAGGTCATCCTGCCGAAGTCATGGACATGTCATTTGGACTGCAATCGTTAATGTCCGAGTATATTGTTAAAAATAAGGATAATTTAACGCCAGGAATTATAGAAGTACCTAAAGAGATCGATGA
>JBHLNY010000107.1:0-10521 GCA_048941065.1 Promethearchaeota archaeon | reverse complement strand
TCCACATCTTCTTTTACTTTTACATCACTTTCTACAATTTGAATATTTCTTATTCCTCTTAGAGATTTTTTTGCTTCTTCGTATGCTGCTTTCACGGCATCCGCCCAATTTTTTTCACTCGTTGCCACGAGTTGAATTGATTTATAAACTGGCATTTTGATTTCATTTAGAATTTAATTTTCTTGTAAGTTAATTTGTTATAGGTTAGTATTTAAATATTTCTAAGATTAATCTTAAAACTAAATTTAAATTTGTGAATTTAATAATATATTGAATATATTAGAAAATAAGTGAAATTTTAAGTAATTAAAAAAATAGAAGGTTATAAAAATTTATTGAATGTTTTATGCATCAAGATTTTCTAAAACAGTCGCTACTCCTTGTCCGCCACCAACACAAGCATTAGCCACGCCATACTTAGCTTTCCTATCTTTTAAGATACGAGCTAAAGTACCGGGTAATCGAACCATTGTTGCCCCTAATGGATGTCCAATTGCAGTAGAGCCCCCCATCACGTTAACTTTGTCTTCTGGAATATTAAAAGCTTTCATACAATTTAATGCTACAACAGTAAAAGCCTCATTAATTTCCCAGTAATCAATATCATCAGGTTTTAATCCAGCATAATCTAACGCTTTTTGAGACGCTGGCACTGGACCTCTACCCATTACAGTAGGATCTACTGCTGCCCAACCGATAGATACAATTCTAGCCATTGGCTCAAGTCCTCTTTTTTCGGCTTCCTTAGCTTCCATAACAAGACAGATAGTGGCACCAGCATTTAAAGGTGAAGAATTTCCAGGGGTTATTACTCCTTCTTTTGTACCTTCCCGCTCGATATATCCCTGTCTCCCACCATTTTTTTCTAAATAAAATGGTTTAGATATTCTAGGTAATTTTGAAACACCTTCTAATGTTGATTTACGTGCTGCCATATCCTTATCAACCATCATAGGCTCTTCTACATTTCCCTCTACATGTCCTTTGATGGGGATTATTTCGCCTTTAAACCAACCTGCTTCTTGGCTTTCAACCGTTAAATTATGGGCTCTGACACCAAATTTATCTAAATCTTCCTTAGTGAAAGTGGGTATTTCTTCTTCATAGAGCTTTTGAGCAGTTTGTAACATATTGATTGTTGTCAACATATCATATTGAGGTCGATACCATTCACTCTTTTTATTAATAAGTTTTAAATTGGCATTAACATGATCATTTTGCATCGGAATTCTTGTCATATGTTCAACACCGCCTGCCAAACAGATTTTACTATGTCCCGTCATAATTTCCATTATACCTACATGCATACCAGAGCCAGCAGAAGCACATTGTCTATCAACAAACATAGCTGGAACTTCCACAGGAAACTCAGCTAAAAATAAGGGCATTCTTCCTCCATATGTCCAATTTTCATGAACACCCATAGCACTTCCTACAGTAAATTCATCGATATCTTTCTTTTCAACATCTTTACTGCCAAGGTGATCTTTAGATTCGAAAAACTCCATAATTAATTTCGCAAGGAGCTCATCACCTCGAATTTCACTAAAAACATCTCTTTCTGGCTGTTTTGGTCTTGAACGTGAAAAAGCAGTTCTTGCATAGTCAACTAACCAAACTTCTTTCATTTCCATTATTATTTATACCTTTTTTTTTTGAATAATTTAAATTTTAAATAAGGAAATAATAAAAAAATATTAAACTTTTTTATAATAAGATAGGCGAATTGAATACGGACGTAAGCGAAATGACAAAAAAATTGATCAATTTGATTATTTTTCTTTTCAATATTAAGAACTTACTAGAATTATTTTTATTCCTAGAAATTTTAGATAAATTATGTCTTATAAAAACATAGATAATGCTAAACAACCACTAATTTCTATAATAGCTGGGAGTATATCAGATAAAGAGGTTTATGAAAAAGCTGAGAAAGTTCTAAAGGAAAATAAAATTAAGTACGATCTTCAAATTCTTTCAGCTCATCGGAATCCAGAAAAGTTAGATGATTATATTAGAAGTTGTAAGGCGCTAGTGTACATTGCGATAGCAGGATTATCAGCAGCTTTACCTGGTGTGATAGCATCCAAAACAGATAAACCTGTAATTGGGGTGCCAGTTAGTGCTAAGTTAGGGGGTTTAGATGCGTTATTATCTATAGTACAAATGCCTCCTAGAGTTCCTGTTGCTTGTGTAGGAATTGATCGAGGTGAAAATGCAGCATATTTAGCAGTTAGAATTCTGAGTCTTCTAAAAAAATAACAATATATTGATAATTATGTCTCAAGATTTAATAGAAATGGGGAAAAAAAAAGCTGCCATAAAAGCAGTGGAAGAAAATATTAAGAAAAATATGATTATAGGAATTGGAAGTGGCTCAACAATTGTTTATGCTATAGAACAAATTGCAGAAATAAATCGAAAAGAAGAATTAAATTTAAAATGTATTCCATCTTCTTACCAATCTTATCAATTGATTTTAAATAATAACTTAGAATTAGCTTCATTAGATCAATACCCAGAAATAGACTTAGATTTTGATGGTGCCGATGAAATTGATAAGAATCTTAATTTGATTAAAGGAGGAGGAGGCTGCTTAGTTCAAGAAAAAATATTAGCCTCGAATTCTAAAAAGTTGATAATTATTGCTGATTTTAGAAAAAACTCTGAAAAACTAGGAACAAATTGGAAAAAAGGAGTACCAATTGAAGTGATTCCTATGTCATATGTTCCAATAATGAAGAAAATGGAAAAATTGGGAGGTAAGCCCATTCTTAGAATGGCTCAATCAAAATCTGGACCTTTAATTACTGATAATGGTAATTTTATAATTGATGTAGATTTTGGAATAATAGATAATCCTTTAGTAATAAATAATACAATTCTGCCAATAGCAGGTGTAGTTGATACAGGATTTTTTATCAATATGGCATCTAAAGCATATATAGGACAAAAGGATGGATCAGTTCTAATTCTTCAAAAATAATAAAATAAAAAAATGTTTTTTAAATGAGAATTTTCCATTATTTTACAAAAAATGAAAGGGATTCTCCACAATTTGGACAAAATTTCTTTGGTATCTCTAAATGATAGCCACAAAATGGACAAAAGATCCCCTTAATTTTTTGTTTTTCCGTTAATGATGGAATGGGCTCAGAAGTTTTATCAGCACTATATGATTTCCACCTATCCTCCACTGATGGGCGGTAATAATATTCTTGATCCTCAGGTCGAGAAATTCTTTTATATTTATTTCTTCGTGTAAAATAAATTCCAAGGAGAACTATAACTGCAACAGCAACTAATGCTATAACGATTAAAACAATTATAAATATATCAACTGGTTCTTCAGATATTTTCAAGATAATTATAAATTCCTCATATCCGCCTTCACTATCATAAACTGTAATTAATAATATCCCTAAATATCCCTCATTAGTGTTCATATCAAAACTGGCTGCTGTGGATTTAGATTTCGTTCCCGCGATTGAATTATATTCCATTGTATTTGGAATTTTAAAAGACCCAACATGTATATCTGAAGTAGATTGATAATTTATCTCACTAACTACAATAGAAGATGGAAAGATGACAATAATAAATCCATCTTCTGTCACGGAACAGATAAAGAGGTTTACAAAGATTCTCATATCTGCATTATCATCTTCATAATTAACAGAATCAGAAACGGCGATTTCAAAATTAAATTTAGTTCCCTGATTAACAGAATATACATATGACCCCATACCTATATGAGTTTCATCAAAAGTTACAGTACCTCCACCTTCATAACTAAAAGAAGACCTGGACTCTAGAAACTCTGGTGGATTATTAACAATTTCAAAAGCTTGTCGGGGCGATATAGGATTAGTATAATTAGAGTTGGTTGGTAAAATGTAAAATACTGCATAACCAGATGGATCTGTTGGCTCAGGATCGTACGTTACTCTATAAAGATTAGTTGAAAGAACATTACTAAATGTTAGGGTCTTGTTAATTGATTGTTTTGTATTGTAAAAAGAATCAGGGTATATAGTTAAATAACCCTCTATATCTCCATATGTAGATTTGTCTAGCTCAGCTGTTAAGGTTATTGATTGAAAGTTTGCTCTTGTTATTTCTTTTACATCAGTCATTAAATAATTAATTTTAGGGACTTTATTTGTTTCGTAAAAAAGAATTTTGGAAGATTTGCTGTAAATTGTTGATCCAATTGTAACATTTACCTCTATTGTGTAAGGTACATAACTGGGGCTAGGTAAGTTAAAACTATAATTAAAATATATGCCATATTCTTCTAAAGATGTATTTAAAGCAATATCTCCAAAGTATGAATCATTCTTAACCCTCATAGTTAAAGAACTATAATCTGAATAAGTTATGGGAGATCCTGATGTTTGATTCTTCAAATACATAGTTAAGTTAATTTGCGAATTGGATGTTCTTTCAGAGTTCATACCAATATTTATTGAAACCTCCTCTTCAGAGAAAAAATAATCCATTATATTTATTAATAAATTTTGATGATCTTGGGAGTAATTCGATAATTTATATTCGTCGAAGATCCAATGTAAATCTCCAAAAGCTATAAATCGCCCTGTATCACTTCCATTATGAATAGCAACGACAGTTTTACCATCAATTGAAGCAATTGATTCTGCATTAATCCCTAAATTAAATGTATTTCCATATTCCCAAATAAATTTATTTACATCTTTGAAAATTAATGTATTATTGAAATTTGTAACATCTTGAGAACTTAAAGTAGTGCCAATCCCTAACCAGTTATCATTCATTACATTCTCCTCATTAATTTGAATATCTATCCCTAATTTTGTAAATAAATCATTAATATTTTCTAAAATTAAGTCTTGATAACGAGTTCCTAGAAAGAGTAAATTACCACCATCATCAAAATAATTATTAAGATTTTCTATTTCTAACATACTATATGGCAAAACTGGATTTTGTAATATGACTAAATCATATTGTGCTAATCTTTCTTCGGTTAATAACGAATTATTCATGTCTTTATTATAATTAGGTGTCCAATGCTCCATACCATAATCAATTGATATATTTAAATCAGATAAATCAGCTATTGCCTCATAAAAACCCATTTGGTAAAATGAAGCATTTGGGAACCAATCATTCAATCCATGATACGATTCCATTAATATATTATGCTCAGGTAATCGAATGTCTAAAGAAACATTAACAGTGTCATATATTACGCTTCCATTAGTTAAATTTAATTGAAAATTCCTTATTCCAGGAATAGCATTTTCATTAATTTTTATGTCTAATTCAATAAAATCAATTCCAGAATTAGTAAAATTTATAGTTGACTTATCAAGAGAAAGTGAAACACCATCAATAACACTTGGTATATCTATATTAAAAGAGTTATTTTTGCCAGAAATGACCGTTAAATTAAATTTTTGATGATCTCCCGGAAAATGTAATAGATCATAAGGTTTAATGGGTATATTGTCAGGATAAATCTTGGAAATATTGTTATAATCTGTTTCTAAACCATTTAAATACTCCAGAGAAGCTGATACATTAATTAACCCTACCCCTGATTTAAGAAAATCATCTTCCTCTTCATTTGAAAGTTTTTTTGCCCCTTCCAATAAGGCTATCCTAGCTGATTCGGGTGTAAGGTTAGGAAAAGCATCGAGCAAAACTGCTAATGCTCCTGAAACCACAGGACAAGACATACTAGTTCCGCTTAGAGGAATATAATCAGCATCTCCAGAAAAATCGAAATAGTCTCCTATATAAAGCATTTCTTTTGAAATAATGGAATCTTCTGCATTTGTAGATATAATGTCAACTCCAGGAGCGACAACATCAGGGTAATTTAAATAGTTAAAGGTTGGTCCCCAACTACTAAAATAGGCTAGTTTATTATTTACGTCAGTAGCTCCTACTGATATTACATCAATACCAGAAGCTGGTGTTGAACCCGTAAAATATTCTGGACCAGAATTACCTGCTGATGCCACAAAAATAACTCCATAATTTTTTTTAGCGTTTGATATTGCCTGAGTGATTGAATCAGAAATGATTGGATAACCACCACCAAAACTCATTGAAATAATATCCGCTCCAGCACCTCCCTCTCCAATAGGTTTAGAACACCACTGAATTGCACTGATTATATCTCCTCCTGCCAATCCAGAGGCATTACCTGCTCTAGCATTAATCAGCATTACCCCTGGAGCAACTCCTTTATATTTTCCTGAAGATCCACCCCCATTTCCACCAATTATACCGCCAACATGAGTACCATGTCCAACGTCATCATTATAATTTAAAGAACTCTCGTCAGTCACGAAATTTCTGTTTTCAACGATATTTAAATCGGGATGATCATATATTCCTGTATCAATAACAGCAACTCTCACACCAGAACCATCATAAGGTAAATCTTCTGCCCCAATAGCCGATAACCACCAATTAGGGTAAGAATCCTTACTTAAATCACTTATTTGAGGAGAAACCTCCATAATATAAGGACTCTGATAAATCTCTGACTTAGAGATTCGTTGGATTGTCTTGAAGTCTTTTAATACATCTTCTTTTTCTATGAGTTCATACGCATTCAATTTTAAATAGATTGCAGAAATTATATCATAATTGTTTATTATCTCGTAATAGTTAAAGATTGAATCTATTATGTTAAGCCTCTCATCCTTACTAATCTTATCTTCAAAATGGATAATAACTTTCACTTTTTGAAGGTCATTTTGCTTCTTTAAATAGAAATTCTGTAAATAATTCTTTAAAGAATTATCAAAAATAGAAAAAGCCTCCCCTATATATGACTCTGAATTTAAATTCACAAAATCTAAATCCTTTGATTGAGAAGAAGGCAAGAGATCTAAATCAAAAGTATTAGTTTGATTTAAATTAGAGTTATCATAATTATAATATCCCAACCCGTTTAGAGGGATAAATAGCGAACCTATAAATGCAACAAATAGCATTAAAACAATAATTTTATGTTTGAATTTTTTCATAGGATACACATGTTAGTTTATGTATTTATTTGTTCTTTTAATAACCTAAAAACATGATTTTTTAAAAAATTATATATTCTAATATTCTAGAACTACAACGGTAAATCAAGGATAAAGTAAGGGGTCGTAGCTTTTACGAGAAATTTTCGTACTTTAAATAGAGATTAAAGGGATATTTAATATAAGTAGTGATTTATGGATTTAAGAATTGTTTTAATGCATTATACAAACTTTTATTTATTTCTTTTACATCTGCTTCTATTTCAGCAAACTATGACTCGGCATCCACCCCAAAATTTAATCTAGAATAAAGCTAAGATGATAATAGTCATTGTTATGCATAATAATTTTTATTACCTTGAATGTTCGATGTCATACAAGCTCAATAATTCTAACATCATTAATAATGATTTCAAATAAACTCTTTCATAAAAAGAGGTCACTAAACTCATTTTTAGGCTTACTTTTGTTTTCTTAACATACACCAAAGAGGTATATCAGTTTCAGGGATTATCGTGTGTTCAAGTATTTCAAATCCATATTTCTGGTAAATAGACACACTTTTTTTAGTGTTAGTTTCCACATAAATCGGTAACCCATCAGTCTCTATTGTTTTTAGCATAGTACTTATCAGTAATCCCCCATATCCTTTTCCTTGTTCTTCTGGTTTAACGGCAATATTTTGAAAATACCAATGGTCATAGGGTGCAAGTTCTTTATGTCTCTCTTCCTCATACTTAAAAATTGTCATAGTTCTTTTCATTGCTTTTAGTTTTAAACCTACTTTGCGCATTGTATAAAAACCACCATGCCTCATCATAGCCCAAGTAGATGGATACATCTTATTGGGGGGAAGCCATATTGTAATTCCTTCTAAGTTCTTAGATGTAGCATAAGCTAGTCCATATTTTATTCCGTAGTTATAGAGCATATAAAATCCATATTTTGACTTTTGTTTTCTTTCTTTCTCATCAGGATATACAAATACCATAATAGGATCATCTTGAAAAGCTTCTCCTGCCACTTTACATGCCTTTTCAACATAGTCTGGCGTTAATTTAAAAAGATAGTCTAAATCATTATTCATATTAGAATTTAATGAAAATTCTATTATAAAAAATTTGTAGACCATTATTTATGAAGTTGGATAACTATAAGTTCAGCCTACCAAGGAAACGAATTATAAAATAATTTTTTTCCTTTTTCTTTGTTTCACATGAATTTTCATTGAAATCAGACGCTAAATTTACCTTTCCATCCAATTTTCAAAGGAAATCGGATAAAATTAACAAATCTGTAAGATTAAAAACTCATTCTTAAATAGCTTATTATCTTAATTTGTTTCAAATACGCAATAAAGGTTTTTTGATGAAATTAAAATGAAATCAAATCGAAAAACAAAAACAATAATTCTAATAATTCTAGGAGTCCTATTCACTGTTTTACCCATATTTACTATTAATTCTAATTTAAAAAATTCAAGTTTTAGCGATAGTATTAACTTAGATAATACAAATCTGAAAAGTTCAAAAGTATCGGCACCAATTCATATTGATGATGCTAATCCAAGTATGAATTGGTCTATTGCTGAAAGTATGGGAATATGTACGGGGAACGGCACATATTCTGAGCCTTATGTAATAGAAGATTTGGTAATAGATGCTGGAGGTTCAGGAAGTTGTATCTTTATTAATAATTCCGATGTATATTTTAAAATTGAAAATTGTACATTTTATAATGGTGACATTAGGCTAGAATCAGTGAGTAATGGATTATTAATTAATAATAAAGTAACAAGTAATAATGGGGGTTATGGAATATATTTATATTATAGTAATAATAACATGATTTCGGAAAACACCGCAAACTACAACTTTAAAGGGATATATTTAGAATCCAGTAATAATATCGAGATTTCGGGAAATATCTTAGAGTATAATGATTTTTCTGGGATAGAATTATACGGTAGTAATAATAATACAATTTCGGGAAACACCGCAAATAACAATGATTGGGGGATATATTTAGACTCTAGTATTAATAACACAATTTCGGGAAATATCGCGAGTAACGATATAACTACAAATCAATATTATGGGATATTTTTAAGAAATAATTGTGATGATAACACCATCTCGGGAAACACCGCAAATTACAACGTGGACGATGGGATACATTTAGAATATAGCGATAACAACACAGTTTCGGAAAACACAGCAAATAACAATGGTGATAGAGGTATATTTTTATATTATAGTCATAATAACTTAATTTCGGGGAACTCTGCAAATAACAATGAAATAGGGATAAGATTATCTCATGGTAATAATAACACTATTTCGGGAAATACTTTAATAGGAAATAATGAATGCATCATAGAAGAAGATTGTCAAGGTAATGTTTTTGAAAACAACGATTGTGAGGGAAGAGATGAAATAATTCCGGGATACAACCTTTTCTTTCTGCTTGGTATTCTTTCGATTGTCACAATCATTCTCAATAAAAAATTCAAGAAATCCTAAAATTTAATTAATTTTTTTAATTTTTCAAAGGAATTTTCATCGAAATCAGACGCTGAATTTACGGTAGTGTTCTTGCTATTTATCCTCCAAGAAAAATTGTTAATAAAATCGAAGAGGAAATTGCTCATAAGTACCGTTTAGATAGACCTTATTTACCTCCAATTGAGAATGCTCTTCCTAAATCTTTGTTGATAATTCCTTGGATGGAAAAAGATAGTTAGTAATATTTAACAAAATGTGATAAAAACCTAACATTTATATATGTTAATTATTTCTAATAATATGTTAATTATTTCTAACAAATTATGAAAAAAATATAACAAGTGGTGATAAAATGGATATAGGAATAATATTTCTGCTGATTCTAATAATATTTCTGGCACAAATTTTGTTTTTTCTATTTGTGTTCAGATATATAAAGAAAAAAGGGATACTTCTAAGAGATGAAATGACGCGCGAGATGATGCGTAAATCTAGCGAAATTTCGTTTTGGGGATCTTGGGTTCTCTGGATTATTATCTTAATATTAGAGTCAATTTCAGAATTCACCTTCAATTGGTATATCTATTGCGGACTAATAGGAATGGGAATTATTTACGTAATTACTAATGCAATCATAAAATTCCGATTAAAAAACAAAGGTCAGGATTAATGACGAAGAAAACTAAAGAAGAGGAGTTTACTACCAGAATCAAGGAATTACGGGCTAGATATAATTTAACTCAGAGTGATTTAGCTAAAATGGTAAATGTCCGGCGCGAAACGATCCTGTATATTGAAAAAGGAAAATATAATCCTTCTCTTGTTCTAGCTCATAAAATCTCAAAAGCTTTAAACTCTAAAATTGACGAGATATTTATCTTTGCTGATGATTAAGATACTAATCCTGTCTAATCTCTTTTTTTCTTTTTTCCCTTTTTTCTTAAATCAAAATGATAAAATAATAAGAGAAATGCATGGACCTGGCGGGA
>JBHLNY010000402.1:0-2656 GCA_048941065.1 Promethearchaeota archaeon | reverse complement strand
CAAATACAAATACCCAAAAGATATATTTCACAAAAATCGTAACCAGTTTTCTCTTCATCGATACCTTTCCAGTTTAAGAGCAATTAATAGAATTAATATATAGATTAAAATCCAATTTACTTTATCAGAAGATTAAAAAAAAGCCGCTGGAAGCAGGCAAAAGTTTCCAACGGCTTTATTCAGTAAAGCCACTGATTTTCATATAATTAAACCCTCTACATCCAGTCCATCAAAATCTAATTCGTAATCAGAGAAAAATCGGACATTAATGGGATCGTTTTGAATAATCCGCTCAATCACATCGATTAATTCATGTTTTTCCATCGAATGCAATTTTTTTATTTGATCACCGATATTGATAAAATCCTGTTTGTCATGAATCCAGGAATACAACAGGGCAACAATATGCTTACAAACGCCCTGCCTTGTGCCACAAGTACAGGACGTGGTAATTTCATGGTGATCAACACGAATTATGACATCAAATTCTTCTGTAAACTCGCGAACCGTGCCGGTTATTCGATTCCCCAGCACCGCGGCTCGAATGATCTGACCATTGCAATAATAATCCCAGCCTTCACCATCGGTATTCTCCTGGTCGAGAATCCCAATTTGACGTTCATTGAGCTCTTTCAACTCAGGAGCAATCGTATATGAATCCTCACTGTACAACATGACATCGAACCATCAGTAAATTTATCCGCCAGATTGATATTAAAATTGTTTCCGAAAAAAGCTACTTTATTTTTTAATCTATCGGTCACGTTTTTAATATATACCAATATAAATAAAAAAGCAAGCGGTTTTTAAAGACTTTTTCTAAAATTTTTTCAGCTACTTAGTACTTGGATCAATTGTCAGTTAACAATTAATTAAAAACACAAGCATGAAATGCGAAACGCTTTATAATATACTCATTAATGGTTGGAATGTAACACTGTTTAGTTATTGCGAGGAGTCCCGCCTAAACGAGACGACGAAGCTGAATTGTGCCTCTGGCGTGCAATCTGCTCAAAGGGATTGCTTCGTCCCGATAAATCAGCGATTTTCTCTGGGTAATTAATTAGTATCTGGGCGAAAACATTCAATTAATTATAAAACATGAAATTAAGTAAAAAAAGTTCTTTGAAAAATTCTCTGAATTTTGTATATTTGACATAAGTTCAATATTTTAAACTATCATTCAGCTTAATTCAGGGAGCACTACCAATGAGATTCGCATTCAAAGTTCAATACGAATTGGGAGCAACGCCAATTGAACAAATCGAATTTCCGTTAAACAGCCGTGATGAACTTCCACCAGTGCTTCGGGCGTTGCAATATATTTATGCTACTCCTGATTTGAATAAAAAAGTCTTTAAGTTATTAGAAAAAAAAATAATGTCTGGTATCAAAGCCACAGGACGATTGGGAATGAGCCTGTGGGAAATTTTAGTCTTTGCATCGATCAGACTCGCCTTAGACGCTGACTATGATCGGCTACAACACATTGCCAATTACGATAGTCTGGTCCGATCATTGGTTGGTATTTCCAACTTTGGCGAAAAACTGAAAAAATATCCGCTTCGGACTTTAAAGGGTAATGTCAGCTTATTAGATAAAAAGACCATAGAACAAATAGATAAATTAGTCAGTAAATCCGCCCATCGTTTATTGAACGTCGCTAAATTAAATGTAAAAATAGATAGCTATGTATTAGAAACAAATGTGCATTTTCCCACCGATTTCAATTTGCTATGGGATGCCAGCCGTAAAAGCATTGAGTTGGTTGGTCAAATTTATAAAAGCCTCCAAGTAGCTGGCTGGCGAAAATATAAAGCTTGGCGTAACAAAATTAAACGTGCCTACCATAAGGCTGCCAAAAGCTGTCGCGGCGCTGGCAAACACACTGATAAGGGATTAAATGCTGCAATAGAATATTTATCCTTTGCTGAACAATTGAGTCACAAGCTGAATGACTCCATCGAACTGCTCCACGCTATGATAATATTACCTGATTTTAATTTTATGAAATTAAATAACTTAATATATTTTAAAAACCATATTGATAAACATGTTGATTTAGTTCGTCGCCGTATTATTTTTCAAGAAACCATTCCCCATGATGAGAAAATATTTTCCTTATTTGAGCCTTATACCGAATGGATCAAAAAAGGTAAAACCCGCAATCAAGTTGAACTGGGACTCAGGATAGCCATTGCCACCGACCAGTTTGGTTTTATATTAAGATATCGGGTGATGCAACAGGAGCAAGATGTTGATATTGCTGTTCCTTTTGCTAACGAGTTGTTGTCCCAATATAACATCGATAGTATCAGCTTTGATAAGGGCTTTTGGAGTCCTGAAAATTATGATAAATTAGCCAACTTAGTTGACAATTTGATCATGCCTAAAAAAGGCAAATTAAATAAACTTGAGCAACAGCGACAACAGGACAAAACCTTTAGCGCGTTGCGGCACCAACATGCAGCCGTTGAGTCAGCCATTAATTGTTTAGAACATCATGGCCTGAATCGTTGCCCTGACAAGGGAATTGACGGATTTGGTCGCTATACCGCCCTTGGCGTTTTGGCCTATAATTTACATAAATTAGGCAATATTTTGCTGGCACAAGATAAAAAACAATTGTCAAAGAGCCGTGCCTATTCAGAGGCAG
>JBHLNY010000401.1:0-2675 GCA_048941065.1 Promethearchaeota archaeon | reverse complement strand
AGAGACTTCGAATATAGCGCCTGCACAATTGTGGTCGGATCGCTAACCGTGCGGCATCCAAGAGACTATGCACCCACCTTCTGGTTTGCGCCAGCCGAGCAGTGGTTCCCGACTTCGCCCCTCTTCCGAGATGCCGAGGGCAACACGAAATACACGTCAGCAGAAGAAAGAAACTCTATATATGTGACACTCGACCGAGACACGACAAAGGCACACGCTACCGTCTATTACGATATCTATGGTGACGACGAGTTGCTCGTCCCCTTCCCATACGAGTCTGACCCAGCAGAGTGTATGGTCTATGAATACTGGCTGTACTTCACCTATGACAAATTCGTGCAGTGCGGGACAGTCGTATGGAACAGGCACTACCATGACTGGGAGAAGTTTTTCGTGTTCATAGATGCTGAAGACGGGAGGGTTCTGGGCATGGCCGGCAGTGCACACCTGCCAATTAACCCAAATAACGTGTACACATTCCCCAGCCCGCCCGAACCTCCTTATCACCCGCTGGTGCTGGTTGAGCAAGGTGGGCATGCGACGTGTCCCGACATGAATAGCAATGGGGTCTTCGACAGTTCTGTCGATGTCAACGAATGTGTGGAAGGGGATGGATCGTGGGGGATAAAGGATTTGGTGGAGCAGCGTAACGAAGAAGACCGCATATCCGGTCATGAACCTGAAAGTTCTTTTCGCTACAAGCTCGCGGCTCTCAGCTCAATAGAAGAGGTGGTCGAATCTGAGTTCACTCGGCAGTTTGATTTCTGGGATAATTCGCAGGAGCGCCATTGTTCTGAGTGCAATATAGCCTCCGCAGTACTTTTTCTTGCAATACGTGACTTTGTCTACAATTACTATCCATACACCTTCATTCTCTCAACCGTTCTGGATTACGATTCCGCTAGCCACTGGGTACGGTTTTTCACAGGCTTGTGCAATTCGCCACTCTGGTGGTGCTGGGGGAGTGGAGGCAAGCCTTTTACACTGGCACACATGCCGATAGAGCATGCATGGCGTGGTCAGCAAAATGACCTGCGAACCGATCCGCGAAAGATCCTGCCAGGCTGCTATCATTCTGAGACGGGGGCGGAGAGGAGAATCAGGGGAGAACTTGCGGATGTCTTCTCTCTTCCAGAGTGTGAGATGCCAATATTATTCGGGGGTGGCGGTGGGGGTAGCTGGCTCAAAGCATCCCAGGATGGCGACTCGGTTTTTCTTTTTGGGTACACGCGTGTTGGGGACGAAGGGGAGATCGTTTTTGACGATTTGAAAGATGGCACGTATACGTTCTTTCTTGATCCTGAGGGTGGAGCGCCTTATCAACAGAGCCTTCATGTTTCTGAGGTGGATACGCTTCTTGGCGTTGATGGAATGATCTATCTCGTGCCCGATACTACACACTTCACTCTCAAGATAGTGGTGTATGATGGGTATGGAGAACCTTTGCGCGGGGCCGAGGTTAGAGTCTTCGCCGAGCCTGACTCGCTACTCCTGCCTACCTTGACTGACAACTTGGGCTCGGCCTATGCATCTCTGGACACGTCGTTTGCCTACAAGACAAGGGTCGTATATGGCGGGTATGAAGATTCGTTGGATGGCATATACGGGTCATTCAGCGACACTGTGACAGTGATTTTCGATGCGGTGGGTGTGGGTGTCAAAGGCGGAGAAGGCCCGGTCATGCCATCTGAGACGACACTCCATCAAAGCCATCCTAATCCCATGAACCCGTATACGGTGATCAGGTTTGATCTTGCGACTGCGGAGCATGTGGAGCTGGCCCTGTTCGACGCATGCGGCCGGAAGATCCGCACGCTGGTAGCGCGCGAGATGCAGCCCGGGCATTATGCAGAAATGTGGAATGGTCTGGATGACGCCGGGGAACCGGTTGCGCCGGGAATGTACTTTTGCAGGCTGGAAACCAGCGGGTACAAAGAAACCAGGAAAGTCGTATTGCTAAGGTAGTCACGGCCCGGAGCAGGAAGATGATACTGGCGAGATAGGATTCGCTTCCTCCCTCTCCAGACTCCGCTGATCCAGCCGGTGTGGTGGGTTGGCACTACCTCAGAAATGCCCCTATCCGCTGTGGAACCCCTCTCAGGGCGCGATCCGGCAGGGAAAATCAAGAACAGGTATCAGACGTCGGGCTGCCAGTTTTCCTCAAATAAAACGTCCCTTTGTGGACGGTGTCAGGTTCTTGCCACTACTGCCCGGAGTCGCTGCTGGCCCGGGTGGTGGGCTGGAGTGACAGTGCCGTGCTGGTCAATGCCACATGTCCGTTGAAGTATGTGTGTCGCGTGCTACAATTCCCTGGATACGGATTGCCCTGTTCTCGGTATTGGGGGAGGTGTAATATGGACTTTCAGCACGCTCATCTGAAAGGGAAGACGCTCGAACAGATAATCGAGTCTATGGATGACGCACAACCACAGTCACCTGTCTACGAGATCATGAGAGCGGCGGTCTACGCTGTGCCGATACGAGAGCTAACAGATGCGGTCAAGAACTCAACGGTTACAGCGGCAGGCCTCAACAGAAGACTAATATGGCTGAACATCGTACTGACGGCCATTGCCGTTGTGATACCGATTTTGGTGGTGCTCAAGGTGTAAGGATCATCTCAGACCGCAAGCTACATATGTTCGCTGGCGAGCGCGTTCGCGACTTGAGCCGCG
>JBHLNY010000106.1:0-10631 GCA_048941065.1 Promethearchaeota archaeon | reverse complement strand
ATTGTGTTCCAAATTCACAAAACATTTCTCCTTCAAGTTTAAATGTGATTCAGGAATAATAATAAATATATAAAATCCATTTGATTTTTATATAAATATAACTGTCTTAAGCTATTCATATTACCAAAAGTACTTGGTATAGTTCTTACCTTGAACATCATAATCTCTTAACAATTCCTAGAATGAATTCTATTTATCCTACTACCCCATTCTATTTAAAGGAAAAAAAAGAATGATTTAATTAGAATTCACCCAATAACTTTCACAGACTTTAATTTCACAGACTTTGGGCTGAGTTTGTAAGTGATTTCCCACAATTTGTGCAAAATTTCTCATTTAGTTTTAATCCCATTCCACAATAGGGACAAAAGTTAGTAGTTTGAGGTTTTCCAGTAATTTTTGCTTCGATTTGTGCTGATGGTGTAGTTTCAACAAGGACTTCTTTTAATTGATCTGGGAATACAAATAATATAATAATACTATAAATAGAGATCCCTGCAATGATTAGATCACTAATTAAATGGGCTATTAAGATTCCACTAGTTATTTCTGCTTTTGCTAAAAATATAAGTGCTCGAATTTCTATAAACAAAGATAAAGCTATGAATAGGAGTACTATAATAGTCACAGCTTTACTTTCTCTTAATACAAGTGTTAAAACACCAAAAGTTACACATATAGCGAGATAAACAACACCAATAAAAAGCATTGCAATCCAAAAAAAAAATGTTGCAGCTATTCCTACTGCTATATTAGCAATAGCTTCCCCTAAATTTTCAGCATTGAGATCAAGATTAAAATTAAAGAGGACTGCTAATACTTTTAACCCATTATTTGAGAAAGCCATCAATAAAATAGTGATAGAAAATATAAGTATTAAGGCACCAGCAATGATCTTTAAAATTTCAACTTTATTCATGTTAAATAAACACACTCTTTTTAATTAGTATATTAAAAAAAATTCTTTATTTTGATTTAATGGATTATATATAAGAAAAAATTAAGTTATCTCTTAATTTATAAATTACTAAAATAGTGATTAATAGAAGAAAATTTTTATTAAAAATTATATCGATCAATCCTGGTCTATTATTTTTAGATAAATCATTTAAGCTCAATTCTAAGAAGATCTTCCGCTAATAGTGTATTTGGAAAAATTTCTTTTGCCTCTTCTAGTAATTTTAAAGCATCATCTTGGTATCTTGCTGAAATATGGGTTAAAACCAATTGTTTGGCATTCATTTTTTTAGCATCAAGGGCAGCATCAATAGAGGTAGAATGTTTCTTTTCTTTAGCAATTTCAGCTAATCTCTTAGAATATGTAGCTTCATGGATTAAGATATCAGAATCTTTTCCTAATTCTATTAAAGAATCGCTCGGCGCTAAATCTCCAGAATAAGTAATTTTTCTACCTTTTCTTTTTGGTCCAACTATTCCTTCTTTTAAGGGATTAATAGTTCTTCCATTAAACTCAATTTCCAAACCTTCTTGAAGTTTTTTCCATATTCTGCTCTCAGGAATCCCTAATTCTTTGGCTCTTTCCGGATAAAACTTTCCATAACGAGGATTTTCAATAAAAGAGTATGCATAGGTAGTTATTGAATGATTAACTAATGCAAATTTGATAGAAAAATATTTAGAATCATATATTAGATTATCTTTTATTTTAATTGTTTTTTTAGGAACGTCATTATCTAATCCTTCAAATTCTATTAAATTATTATTACTATAGTCGATCTCAACAATTCTAATTGGATATGGCGCTTTTAATCCCAAAATTTTTTTATGAAGATATATGTAAAGGAAAAGATTTTGAGGACCAAAAATTGTTATAGGGCTAGTCCTTTCGTTTAGACTCAGTCGAAACAAGAATCCTGGTAGCCCAATTATGTGATCTCCATGAAAATGGGTTATAAAAATCATTAATGGTTTATTAAATTTTAAACCTGCTTCTGCAAATCTACGCTGAAAATCTTCTCCGCAATCAAATAATAAAATTTGATTTTTATATCTTAATGCTATAGACGATAAATTTCTGTTTCTAATAGGAGTAGCCGCAGCAGATCCTAATATGATGAGCTCCATACTAGTTATTTTCCTAGTTTTATTTTTTTCTTAACAGTGAAATCTCTAGCCTCTGCTCAGAATTTTGCTTTTTCAGATCATCTATTACCTTATTAAGTTCCTTCAATCTTAAAGATAAATCAGGATCTTCTGCTGAAGCTTGCGGAGTTTGAATTTGAGGGCGAATATAACTACTTTCTAATTTATCTTGTATTTCATTGAGATGTCTTTCTTTCAATTTCATTTGATTTTCTAACTGTCTATATTTGCCTTTAATTTGGACAGCTTCGTTTTTAATAGTTTCAATTTCTCCCTCTTTTATTTCAAGTTGTTTCTGTAGAAAGATTGCCATCTCTCTTTGCATTTTCAATTGCCCTTCTAATTCACTCTGAGGTTTAGCTTGTTTCGATATCTTTTCTCCTTTCCTCTGTTTAAGTTGCTCTTGAAGAGAAGTTATTTGGAATTTAGCTTTGTTTAATTTATTCTGTAAATCCTGCAAAATTTCAGAAGGCGCACCGGATTGTTCTGCATCAAATTCCACTTCAACCTGCTGTATGATAGATATATCATTTTTTAAATTTTCGATTTCTATATCTTTTTTTTCTAAAAGTTCTTTTAATTCACTAATTTTAGCTTCATCAAATTCTTCTTCTCCCTTTTTTCCTCTTTTTTTATACTTTTCAAGCTTAGTTTTTAAATCTTGTAACTGTCTTTTGGATTTATTTAACTCATTTTGAAGGTCTTCAATCAATTTTTTCTGAATTGAAATTTCTCCTTTCTCTTTATCAACTGAACTAGCAATTACTAAATTCTGATTCAGTTCAGATATTTCTGATTTTAATGAAGCAATTTTTTCTTCTTTATCTTTGAGCATTTCACTAATTTCTGCGTTATTATCAAGTTTTCTTTTTAATTCATTAATTGTTGAGCGTTGGTTGTTAACTTTATCTTGCAATTCTTTTACTAGTGCATTAAGAGGAGATTTAGGTTTTAAATCTTCTATACGAATAACAGAAGAACTGGGTTTTTTGTTATTTAATTTTTCAAGTTGTTGTTGAAGATCAATATTCTCCTTTCTTAAATAGCCCATTTTATTTTTCAATTCTCTTATTTGCTTATCTTTATCCTCAATTTCTATAGCAAACATTGAATCCTTAGCTTGCATTTTTCTACTCGTTTTTGAACTAACTGCAGATGGAATGACTTCTTCTTCTAAATGGATAATATGATCTTCGAGTTCTTCTATCTTATCAAGGCATTTGAGGATTTCCTGTTCTTTTTTTTCCAATTCTTTCTCTAATTGGCGGATTTTAGCTTTTAGGGCATCTTCTGACATCTTGAAAAATTACCTTTCTTCTTCAAATTTAAATTTTCTTATATTTTACTAATACAATTTTAATAATTAAATCTTAACTAAGATGGTGATATTTTTGTGTTAAGTGGAAGTTATTAAATTTCAATAAAATGTATCAATTCTTAATATACATTAAAATCTTTAATATTAAAAGAATTAATCTTTTTCATTATAGGTATAAGGCTTAAAAAGTTGAAAAACATAAATGATACAAAGAGTAAAAAAAGAATAATAAATGGTAAATAAAGTGGTGGTAAATAAACTCGTTCGAACAAGAATAATGCGTTAAGTATCATCCCTAATCCTAAACTCAATAAAATTGCGGGGATAATAGCTAAAGAAGATTCCATAAATAGAATCCTCTTCAAGTATTTATTTTTTGAGCCAATTGCTCTCATAATGAGAAAATCCTTAGCCTTTTCAATTATTCCTCCCCGTTGATAATAATATAATGTTAGAATAGCTACAAAAGCTATTATAATTATTAAGAATAATGGGGTTAATGATAAATTTCTTAAAAAATTTAGATTTTTTTTGAAAACAGCGTCTAACCTTAAATGTATAAAATCTGGGCTCAAATTGTTAGTAATGTTAACTATCTCATCTTTAATAGCATTATAACTCCCAGATTTTAGCTTTAACAAAACTATATTTATTTCTTGATTCGTAAAGTTTAATAGACCCCGTGATTCATTTAAACCAATATATCCTGCATATCCATTAAAAAAACTATCAATTATTACACCAGAGATATGAAATCTTTTATCTAATCCTAAAATTTCTAGACTTTGATCTAATGGATATTCGAAGAAGTTATATGCTAATCCATCTCCAATTGTCATATTAAAAAAGGAATCATTATTTGTGAAAAAACTACCTTCAATTTCAAAATTCTGAATAATTTTATCGGGATTTACCCCTATTAATGGAAAATTTCCGGTCCTCTGTTTTCCGACAGTAACATATTCACCATCACGTATAATATATCCATCTAATTCTTCAACATCATAAAAATTGATTAATATCTCTTCCATTTTTTCAATTTCTTCAATACTTTCAAGTGCATTAACGTCACTGAAATTAAATAAATACCTTGAGTCTGTAAAATTTATTTCATCTGAGGAAACCATGATTCCTGGATTTGAAAACATTTGATACATTAATGAATAGTTATATACAACATCTTTATGACCTATAATAACAATATTTTCACCCTGAGATTTTCTAATCCATTCTTGAGAAGAGGTAGCTAGGACAATAGTTCCTAATCCTAAAGTAAAAATAATAAGAGAAATCAAGGTAAAAACAATTAAATATCTTCTGAATTCTCCCCTTCTTCGTATGTTATTTATTACTGAAATTTTTAAATTAAAACTTAATCTTGATAGCCATCTTGGAACGACTGATAACCTTTTTTTAGCATGGAATTTATATGGTATCGCTCCAGAAAAAGTTTTAATTATTTTTTGGGACCCAATTTTTCTTAAAACATAACCTGTTATGAAAAAAATCCCCATTAAACACGAAATAAATATAATTGGCGTATATATCCAATCTATATGAAAATTTAGAGGAAAATCCAATAAAAACATAATGTAAAAAAAGATTCCATATGACAATAACCCTATAATCCAGCCTATTATAAAGCCTATAATGAAAATAATAAATGCTTCGAGAAGATAGAAACTGTATAATTTACCTGGTAATGTCCCTAAAGCTTTCATTATAGCAATATCTCTTTTTTTATGGATAACTAAGGTAGTTGTAATGACGATAACTGTTGCTATTGATAAAATGATGACTAAAACAAGAACCAAGGTAGTAAATTGTGTATATACTATACTAATTGCACCTGTAAAAAAATAGATATTTTTAAAACTGGTTGGAATAAAGAGATTTAAACCTAATGAAGATGTAAAATATATTAAAAATTCTGTAAAAGCAATTATTATAACAATAATTAGTAAATAGGGAATTGTGGTATCTTTTTTCCGATAAATATCTTTAAGGGCAAAATCTAGTGAAGACACTTTTTATATCTTTTACTCTTTTATTTTTATTAGATTATAAATCCTCGTTTATTATCTTTCCATCCTCAAATTGTATTACTCTATCTGCCAAACTCAATAAATAGTCATCATGAGTAGCAATAATGATTGTAACATCGTCATTTTTTAAATCTTTAAAAAGATCTCTAATAAATTGACTTGTTTTTTTATCTAAGTTAGCTGTTGGCTCATCAGCAAGTAAAAGTGGTGGTTCATTAGATAAAGCCCTAGCAATTGCAACTCTTTGTTGTTCTCCAGCAGATAGTTGAAAGGGCAAATGTTCTCTACGTTCAGCTAATCCCATTTTCCTTAATAGTTTTACTGCACGTTCTCTCTGTTCCTTAAGTTTCACTCCTGAAAGGTTTATGGGAAACATCACATTTTCCTCAGCAGTAAGGGTACTTATAAGATTATAATTTTGAAAAATAAACCCTGAATTTACTAACCTAAAAGTAGCAAGTGATTCTTCTTCCATATCAGAAATTTTTATACCTAGATTGTAAATAGCTCCTTCATTAGGAGAATCTAATCCACCTAATAAATTCAAAAGGGTTGTTTTTCCTGCTCCTGAAGGTCCTTTAATTGCTATAAATTCTCCATTTCTTACTTTCAAAGATACATTATCAACAGCTCTAACAATGAATTCACCTATCTCATAGTCCTTGACTAAATTCTTTGCAATAATATGATAATTCTTTATCTCATCTATCTCCAATACATCCTCTTCTTCTTCAAATTCTTCTTTTGCATTCAAGGTTTTTAAACTAAATTTTTGTTCATACTTAAAATAAACGAACTATTCAAAAAAGATAATAATTCATCAAAAATTCTATTTTAAAAATTAATAATCAATTTTTATAATTTATGTTCAAAATTAAAATAAATTTAAATATTGGGATTGCATATTTTTTTTTAGAGGGAAGACTGAGAAAATAAAATAATAATATCCCCTAATTTCCTAATTAAACAGTTGCGCAATTCGCGCCAAGGATCAAATGGTAACTAAATAATTTTTATCCCAGAATCTTATACCTTTTGGTTAAGATTTTGATTTTCTCATCTTCCTTCTTCTCCTTTTTCATAATAAAAACAAAAAATTACATAAGTTCTAATTATTATTTTGTTAAAATAAGATTTAAAGGAAAATCTTAATTTTACATTTATAATAATTAAGGGATAATTTATATACAATACAAAAATGTAGATCTTTATGGATTTTGAAAAATTAACAGAACTTATAATTGAACTAGAAGTAGATGATATTGCTGTAGCTGTAAAAGAAGCATTGGATGAGGGAAAAGATCCTTTTGAGGTTTTGAATGCATTAACTAAGGGAATGGATGAAGTTGGGCGTCGTTATGAGGAAAAAGATTATTACTTAACCGAACTAGTATTAGCAGGAGAAACTATGAAGGAGGCTTTTGCAGTTTTACAACCAGCTCTAGCTGCTTCTGATAAATCACAAGAGAAAGTTAAAATAATCCTTGCTACAGTAAAGGGAGATAATCATGATATTGGCAAAAATATATTGGGATCTTTACTCTTAAGCTCTGGCTTTGAACTTTATGACCTTGGAATGGACGTAGATGAGAACACGATTGTTGATAAGGTTAAAGAAACTGGAGCAAGTATTATAGGATTAAGTACACTTCTTACAATGACTGTTGAACATATAAAAACAGTTCATGAAGCTTTAACAACTGCTGGCCTTCGTGATAAAGTTAAATTAATTGTTGGGGGTGCCCCCTTAAATATGGAACTTGCTAAAAAGCTAGGGGCTGATGATTTTGCTGATGATGCTGTCGAAGGTGTAAAACATATTAAGAAGTTAGCAGGAATGTAATAATTCTTTGATAATTTTTATTGATTTTATCTTACATCCTTAATATTTCGACTTTTACATTTTGTATTTATAAATTATAAAGAGCCTTTTATAAGGGTTTTATATCTCTTCTAAGATTAGTGAATATTTTAATTAAAATATAATAAGAATATTTATACTCTTTTTGAACTGTTTATATCTCAAGAATTAATCTAATTAAATTATCCTTTCTAATATATAATTTTAAAAAATATTTTAAAGTAGAATAAAAATTTAAAGGAGGTTTAAGAATTGAGTAAGAGAGATAACAATGAGATTGAATATGATGAAGAATTAGATACACGAGGTTTATATTGTCCAGAACCTCTTTTTGAGGTTAGGAATTTAAGCGAAACCCTTGAAGTAGGACAATGCTTTAAAGTAATAGCGGATGATCCTGCCGCCGAAGAGGATCTTAAGCGATGGGCAAAGAGGACAGAAACACAATTAGTTGAATTTAGAAAGGATGGGGATGAGTTAATATTTTTTTTTAAGAAAAGAAAGTGAAAGAGATGAGAGAAAAGTGGAAGAAAAACATATTCTTTATGTTCAAACAAGTCATGACCCAGAAAGACAATATAGTCCTCTTTTATTAGCTCAAACTGCTAAGGCGATGGATATTAAAGCTACTGTTTATTATTTAGGGACTGCATTAAAAATATTAAAACCTGGAGAGGCAGAAAGAATTAAACTGGGCGAATTTCCTAGTGTTAAAGAAATGATTGATAAAACATTAGACATGGGTATTGAAATCTTAGTTTGTGAGGCTTCAAAAAGAATGTTAGGATGGGAAAAAGTAGATCTCATTCCAAGAGTCAAGATTGTTGGAGCTGCGACTTTAAATGACTTAGTCTTAGACGTTGATGCCACTGAGTGGTTTTAATATTTATTTAAAATTTTTAGATAAATTATTTATTAGAGAATCATATAATTAAGGAGATAAAAATGAGTATTTATCTAGATTATCAAGCAGCAAAACCGATTGATATAAGAGTTGTTTCAGAGATGACTATCTATTTCAATAACAAGTTTGCTAATCCATCTTCATTACATTGTGATGGTGATGAAGCAACTGATGCATTATTAGAATCTCGCCAAAAAGTTGCTGATTTCATTAATGCACCAAACACCTCAGATATAATTTTTACATCTGGTGCCACTGAATCTAATAATCTAGCACTTATAGGTTCAGCAACGAAGAATGAAAAGAAAGGCAATCATATAATTATTTCTGAGATTGAACATATTTCAATACTAAATATTGCTAAATACTTAGAACGTCAAGGTTTTAAGGTTAGTAGAATTCCTGTTGATCAATTTGGGATTATTAAGCTTGATAAATTGGAGAATTTAATTACTGATCATACTATTTTAATTTCAATCTCTACTGCGAGTAATGAGGTTGGGTCTCTTCAACCAATAAAAGAAATTAGTGAAATTGCAGTAAAGAACAAAATATTATTTCATACTGATGCTGTGGCTAGTCAGAGTGTTATTCCTATCGATGTGCAAAAGATTCCAATTGATATGATAACATTATCATCAAATGAGATTTATGGACCTAGGGGAGTTGGAGCACTTTACTTGAAAAAAGGAGTGCGTGTGAATCCGATAATAATAGGCGGTGGCCAAGAAAGGGGTTTGAGATCTGGTTCCGAAAATGTCCCTGGTGTTGTCGGTTTTGCAAAAGCAGCTGAAATTATGAAAAAAGAAATTAATACTGAAGTAGTAAAGCTTAAAAAAATGAGAGATAAATTAATTCAGGAAATATTAAGTAAAGTTCCTAATTCTTATTTAAATGGACATCCTGAGAAGCGTCTACCTAACAACGCCCATTTTAGATTTGATTATATAGAAGGAGAATCTTTAATTTTATCATTAAAAGACCAAAATATTGCTGCGGCAACCGGTTCAGCCTGTTCTTCAAAAACACTAGAACCATCCCATACACTCATATCTATGGGTTTATTGCATGAAGAAGCTCATGGAAGCTTATTATTCACACTAGGAAGGTTTACAAAAGAAGCTGATGTCGATAAAGCTATAGATGTTTTACCTGGAATTGTTAAACGATTACGATTATTATCCCCTTTAACGCCTCCTGAATTAATAAAAAAGTATAATGAGGTGAATGAATAGAATGAAATCCACACAATATTCTGAAAAAGTATTAGAACATTTTAGAAATCCAAGAAATGTTGGAGTGATAGAAAAACCAGATGGATATGGTAAAGTTGGAAATCCCGTTTGTGGAGATTTAATGGAAATTTTCATTAAAGTGGGAAAAAATGATGCCGGAGAAGAAGTAATTGATGATATAAAATTTAGAACTTTCGGATGTGGGTCTGCAGTTGCTACATCCTCAATGGTAACCACAATGGCTAAAGGAATGAAAGTTGAAGATGCTTATAAGATAACCAGAAATGATGTAGCTGAAGAATTAGAAGGCTTACCTCCGATAAAAATGCATTGTTCAAACCTAGCTGCTGATGCTTTAAAAGCAGCTATAGATAATTATAGAATTAAAGCAGAACCTTATGTTGAAATTGAAGCTAGAGCCTGCTCAGTACCAGAAATCAAAATTATTCTTGGAGAAGAGGAGTTTCTTGGTAAAGGTTTTTATAAAAAGATTGAGGATTTGTCTGAATTTGATGGAAAAAGAGTTTTATTAGTAGATACTGGAGATCAATCTCTAGAACTAGCAATGGATTTAACTAAACATACTGGAAGAGTCATTGTGGTAACTTCTGCTAAATCAACTCCAGGTTCAGAAGAATTAAAGAAAAAATTGAAATTATCAGACGTTAAAATTTTACATCAATCTGAACTTTTAGAAATTCAAGGTACTAATGATGTAGAAAAAGTGGTTATCCATGATTACGACGAAGATGAAAAGTATGAATTATTTGTTGATGCAGTAATCATACTTGAAAGTTAATATATAAATTTCAATCTATAAATCCTTTTATTTTAATAAGTAACAACTTATTTAATAGAAAAATTAATTTCCTTAATTTATTTTTTCAATAATCTTATATATATTCCCATCGAAAGCACATATAAACAACTCATTATTAGCATCAATACCAAATGATGTAATTTCAAGATTAGTGTTCGTAAGTATCGTATTGTTTGTTTTATGAATCCCGTCATACTCTAAAGCCCAGATTTGTCCATATTCATAATCACCATATATGTATTTCCCTGTTAAATTTTGGATTTGATTCCCTCTATATACAAATCCGCCTATTATTGAGTGCCCTCTATCATGACTATATTCATATATAGGAAGTTCAAGACCTGT
>JBHLNY010000400.1:0-2677 GCA_048941065.1 Promethearchaeota archaeon | reverse complement strand
CGATTACCCTGGCACAAGACCGCCGACCGGTCCGAGGCGACCCTGGCTCTGGCGCGGCAACTCCTGTTCGATACTGGCTATGTTCTGGTACGCCCGCCCATCCCGACGCCAGCCGAGGCCATGGCTCTCCAGCGGATCGAAGGCTGCTGGTGGTCGTTCCGCCAGTCGCTGGGCCGGGACCGTTCGCGGCAGGAACAGGCCATCTATCGCTACGTCCGGCCCTGGCTCGTGGCCGAGGGCGTGCTCTATGTGACAGTGTCGAGCGTCGCGGCCGTGCAGTATCTGCAGTCCCAGGGGTTCGAGTCAGCGGTGCGCGAGTTGCTGGCCCAGATGGGACTGACCAATTTGACGTTACGTTATGTGCGCCCCCGGGTGACGGATCGGCCGCAGCCGCCCAGAGGGCCCCATTGGGACGTGAAAGCCTGGCTCGGTGCCCTCATCCCGCAGGAGGCACCGTCATGGCCCCCCGTTATGCTGTGACCAGAGCGCCGGAGGCCAGCCGGATGGGTACAAAGTATGCTGTAAGGAGGGAGTGCAACTATGACCAACTCAAAACGTCGCCGCTATGTCACCGCGCGCCGGGTCCAGGAGGTCGCAAGGGAACTCTCACTGGTGGACATCTATGTGTTGGTGCAGGTCCACCGACATCCGTTTCTCACGCCCGACCATCTGCGTATTCTCCTGACCTCCAGCTTGGAGGGAGGGCCAGCGTACCCCTCGTGCAGCCGCGCAGCCATCAACCGTCGCTTGGCCCGCTTGCGCCAGGCCGGGCTGGTGGTGGGGTACCGCCCGCCGGTGGCACGGGGCACGGCCCCGTACCATTATTACCTGGACGAACTGGGCGCGCATGTGGTCGCTCAACGCGGCGGTCTGGCCCGGTCCGAACTGCGCTGGTCGGTAGATCGGGTCCGAGGGCGGCTGCTGACCTACCAGCACCAGGCGGAAGTCAACGAGTTCTTCCTCATGTTGTTGCAACACGGCTCGCAGGTGGGGCACACCGGGTTGTGGGAATGGCAGGGGGAGGACCAGTGCCTGACCGAGTTCCCGTGGCGGGGCCGGACCGTGCGGATCGCCCCTGATGGGTTTGGCGTCTATGTGGTGGACGATCAGGCCTATTGCTTCTTTGTCGAGTGGGATCGGGGCCTGGGGCCGGTGCGGGCCCTGCGGGACAAGGCCGAACGCTACGTGTGGTACTACCAGAGTGGCGCGTATCAGGAACGGTATCCGGCCTGTCCCGACTTGTGGATCGTGACCCGCACGGAGATCCGCCGCCGCCAGATCGCCAGTTTGCTGCGGGGTTTGCTCGACCGCCACGCCACCTGTCCCCAGTTCCTGGTGACGTACGGGGCTCTGATCGCGCCCGACCTGGGAGGTGCGGTGTGGTGGGACCCGGCTCGGAAGCAGTGGGTGACGTTCTTGGGGCAGACGGCCGCCGAGTTGTCGCCCCAGTAGTGATAGGGGTTGTTATAGGGGTGCAGTTCCTGACAACCCCTGTGACGCGCCGAGTCGTGCCGGCTCGGGCCGGATCCAGACGGCCCGGGCTGGCTTTTCGGCCTCTTGGGAGCCATTTGAGAGCGGTTTGATAGTGAGGTATGCGCCCTGTGCCTATGTGTGCCAGGGGGTATGCCGAGCAAGGAGCGAAATCTGACCCCGCTTTTCTTATGTATTCTCTGCTCTTCAATAGATCAGTAGTTTTGCACTTTTAACAATCGGGCTTTCGGGCTCGCAGACTTGGAGTATATGGTTGGGCCGTAGCACCACATTCCCACTTTGGAGGAAGCAATGGTCCAGCCCGTTCGGCTCCAAGATGCGCGTCTGGCGCAGTACCTGCGGTTGTTCAGCGGCGTGTTCACCCTGCCCCAATGGAAGTACTTCGTGACCGTACTCGTGAGGCTGGTGCAGTGTGATGAACGCCGCATCCTGTCGGCACTGCTACGCCAGGTCGCGGTCCAGGTCACGATCTGCGGCTTGTGCTACTTTCTCCGGGCGGCGAAGTGGTCCGTAGATGATTTGACCGCCGTGCGCCAAGCCCACTTCTACGCTCAGGTTGCACCGCTGGTCGCCGCCCCGTGCCTTCCACACCACGATGATGAGATGGTCGCCCTTTCGCACGCGCGTGGTCTGCTGGGTGTTTAGCACCTCGGGGAGCCTGGTCTTGCCCACGCGCAGGTGAGGGGAGCAGATGCCAAAACCATCGATTTGGGCTTGCAACCTCTCGGTCACTTTCAGGACGAAACCCCCTAACGGAATCGCCGCCGGCACGGTCTCTCTCCTATCAGTACGGTTTCATGTACCAGCGGCCGTTTTTCTTCACCACATTATGTGTCCAATCGAAGGGAATTGTCAGCCCCACGTTGGTTTCCTTATCCCACACCCGTACCTGGCCTGTCACATGTACCTTTGCCGAGTCCCACGTTCGCTCCACGGTCTCAAATGTCAGGTTCTGAAAACGCCAGGCCAATTCGATCTTGCGCCCTAGTTGCTCGCTAATCCATTCATTCAGGTTTGTGCCAAGTAGCATCTGCAAGATCTGCAAGACGTTGGGCGTGATCGGGTTATCCGGATCCACGCATTCGCTCAGACGATCAACATCCGGCACATTTAGCGCATCATAAAAATCACGCACCACTCGATCCGGCGGATCGAGCAGGTTGTACAACGGCGGCCCTCCACCACG
>JBHLNY010000399.1:0-2677 GCA_048941065.1 Promethearchaeota archaeon | reverse complement strand
GCTCATTACTACCAGCCAATTGAAATTCAAGAAATTGCAGATTTTTTGGGGGATTCTCTTGGTTTGTCTCGAACTGCTAGAGAAAAAACAAATACAGAATATATTATTTTTGCAGGAGTTGACTTTATGGCTGAAACTGCTTCTATTTTAAATCAAGATAAACATGTTCTTATCCCTAATCCTGAATCTTGTTGTCCAATGGCAGCATATCTTACCCCAGAAATGATTAGAGATTATAAAAAGCGTTATCCTAATTTACCGGCAATAGTTTATGTAAATTCGACAGCAGTAGTAAAAGCTGAATGTGATATTTGTTGTACATCTACTAATGCAGTTAAAATTGTTAATAAAATAAAAGATGAATATAAATCAGAAGGTGTTTTATTTGGACCAGATGCAAATTTAGCGGACTATGTTGAACATAAATCAAAAATAAAAACCATTAAAATGCCTAACAATGGAAATTGTTATGTACATTCCATGCTAACAACTAAAGATGTTAATCAGATTAAAAATAAATATCCAAACGCTATGTTTTTAGCTCATCCAGAATGTGTAAGAAAAGTCAGAGAATTGGCTGATTTTGTTGGATCAACCACTCAAATGTTTAATTACGCCAAAGAAAATGATAATAAGGAGTTCATTATAGGAACTGAAAAGGGCCTGTTAGAGCGTTTAACTGCTGATTTTCCAAACAAAAAATTCTATTTAGCTAAAGAAAAAATGATTTGTTATAATATGAAAAAACATAACCTTGAATTAATCAAATATCTCTTGGAAAATTTAGACGATAAAAATTTCGAAGTTAAAGTGCCAAAACAGGTTGCTGAAAGAGCATTGCTTCCAATAAATAAAATGTTAGATTATTCTTGAATAAACTAATTAATAAGATTAGAAGAAATAAATATTTTAATTGATTTAAAATTAAATTTTAAAATTATTCAAAGAAAAAAAAAAAGATTAATTTATTTCTATTATTTTCTCTTTACTTTGATGATAATAATAATGACAATTACAAGAACAATGACACCAGCAGCTATAAGAGCAATCCACCACCAGTTCTCTATCAAATATACGCCACCAATGGAATCTAATTCGAATTTAGCTATTATATCTCCGTCATAGGACCATTCATAGTAATACATAATACCATCGTTATTAAATTTTATAGTTGAATCAAAGTCTTCTGGTTCAGTAACAAAAAGGTATGAGCCAGGTATAAATTCTAGGTTTGTGTCCAAACCAACTTCCTTATCTTGAAAGAAGTACTTAACATCTTCAGTACTGACAGAATAATCGTCATCTATTGATGGTAGTTCTTTTTCAGAAAATTCCTCTACTTCATCAGCGACATCATCGAAATCAAGACCTTTTGGTATAAAGAACATAGGCCATTCAGGTAGCATTGGAACCACACCTGCTTTCCAGTCTGCAGTATAGTCTCCATTGGGAGAATAATAATAGAGTCCCATGCCGGGAGCATTAGCAATAGTACCTAAATGAAATTGATCAGCACCTTTACGAAGAAAATCTGCATAGACTTCTTCTTCATCGTCGTATATGATAAAATTGTCACTTCTATCAATGGATTCCCAACCATCAGGATCCATTTTATCTTCTGTTCCATATATAGAGATTTTAAGTTTTACATAATCTACATCATTTTCATTAAAATAATCCCCATCATAATCCATATCTTTTTCTTTGCTAATATCTTTTATAGTAACCCTCCAAGCTACTATATCGTCATCATACTCTAAAGGATCCCAAATTTCATCAAATCTCTTCTCCATCTCATCAGCAGGATAATACTCTCCATATCGATCTTCAAGCCAATCTTCTAATGGGCCATCATCAAATTCAGTATTCCAAGTTATTTCCTGCCCTTCATTAACTCCAACATAATTAGGTGTATCCGCAGCTACCATTGTAGACATTCCTATAAGAGGTACGATCAAAATTGACATTAATAAAAATATTGAAAATATTCTTGATCTTTTCATCTATTTTCGACCTTGTTTTGATAAATATTTTTAATTAGATAATTTTATTATTTGTTCACTCCATATAAAGGTTATTTTAAACAGAATAATATTTAATTTAATTGTTAAATATTTCCTTATCCTTATTTTTAATTTCCATCATTATCTTTTTAATAAAAAGAATCCTTGTTTACTTAAGGACAATTTCCAAAAAAAGTTAGAGGAAATATGAGAAAAATCAGAAATAATACCATTTTAGATCATTTAATAATTGTAAGAATATTCAAATTTTTTTCAATCATTAAACCGTTTAAAATGCTTTCCTTCAGCTTCCTACCTTCAATAGATTTAGATAATTTCTTTGATTGAGTAACTCTTTCCATTAATTTATCCCGATCAGTTTCTAAAAAACCCATGTTAATGCTATTTCTTATAATTAGGTTTAAGATTAACAATTCAAATTGCTCATGTATAGTATCCCAAATGAGCCCCATTTCTTTTAATTGTTCAGCTATTTCCTCTGACATTTTATCCAAATCATAAATTTCAGATCGAATTTCCGCGTCTATATATATTATCTCTTCAATCAACCGGTCTTTTATCAAACGTAAGGTAGTCGTTCCTAGTAGATCTTCTTCGTGAAAAAAAAAGTCATCATTTTTACGTTTAATTAAATAAAAACCAAGTTCATTTGT
>JBHLNY010000105.1:0-10651 GCA_048941065.1 Promethearchaeota archaeon | reverse complement strand
ATTGGAACTGCACTTCAAGATTATGAAGAGGGAAAAATTGTAAAACATGAAAATACCCGTGAAAAACCGCTTACAGATCGCACAAATCATATAGTAGCTTCTAATGTCGCAGCAGGTTTGGTTTGGACAGTTTTTCAAGCTAATGAAAAGATTAATGCCCTTATTGAACAAATCAAACATAAAGAGCCAAGATTTAAGTTTAAGAAATATGGATATTACCATTTGCTATGGCAAGAAACCGATCCTATTATTATCCAGAATTTAAGAGATTTATTTAAGAATCAAAATCTTTATATTGCTGATGGGCACCACCGAGCTGCAAGTGCTGCAGAATACAGAAAAATACAATTAAATAATCCTGGTGTAGATAAAAATTATGAAGCTCCTTGGCAATATTTACTTTCTTATGTAGCCTCTGATGATCAGATTCGAATTCTATCATACAATCGGGTCATTAAAAAATTACCACTAACAGAGAGTGACTTTTTAAAAAAATTAGAAAAAAATTTTGAAATTCAGTTTATTGAAAATGCATTTAATCCAAAAAAGAAAAATGAAATGGCAATTTGTTTAAAAGGTAAATGGTTTAAACTAACCGTTAAAGATACAATATTCAAAACTGAACGAGATAGTTTAGATGTTACGATTCTGCAAGATAAAGTTTTAGAACCTATTTTAGGAATCACCGATCCGCGCTCTGATGAGAACCTTTTCTTTGTTGGAGGTATACAAGATCCCAAAGAAATGGAAAAATATGTTATAGAGAAAGGAAATGATTTAATTATTAATTTATACCCCGTTAATATAAGAGATTTAGAGTTGATTGCTGATAAAGGCGGTGTAATGCCCCCTAAATCTACTTGGTTTGATCCAAAAGTTCTTTCAGGATTAGTAATGTATGATTTAAAAGAATCTTAAAAAAAATAATTATTTTTTTAGAAAAACTGACATTTTTTCCGCTATCATAGTAGCTGCTGCAGTCTGATTTTCAATGCTTTGGCTAGCTATATGAGGGGTAAGTATTAAATTCTCATCCCAACTAATTAATTCTTGATCTTTTAAGGGTTCTTCACGATAAACATCAAGAGCAGCGCCAGTGATGCTTTTATTTTTTAAAGCTTTTAGTAAAGCCTTTTCATCAATCAAATTACCTCTTGCTGTATTAATAATTATAGCATCTCTTCTCATAAGATTTATTCGATCTTCATTGATAATATTTTCAGTTTGGGCTGTAGCGGGAAGATGTAATGAAATAATCTGGGCATCCTTCAATAAATCTTCAACTGAAGGATAAATTGAGCATCCAATTTCCTTCGCTTCGTCAATAGCTACTTTACCTTTACTAAATCTTGAATAGACACCAACAGTCATTCCCATGGCACTTGTAATTTTTGCTAAATATTTTGCAGTGTTTCCAAATCCTACCAATCCGAGTTTTTTTCCTTTTAAGGTGTAGCCTAAATATTCATTTTTATTCCATTTTCCTTGGTGGGTTGTTCGATCTGCATGAGAAATTTTTCTTGCTAATGTTAACATTAATCCTAATGCTAATTCAGCGACAGATACAGCAGGTGCTTCAGGGGTATTTAAAACTTCTATGTTTAATTCAGCAGCTTTTTTCAAATCTATATTATCTAATCCCACTCCTGCTCTCCCAATAACTTTTAACTTCTTAGCATTCTCTAATATATCAGCAGTTAATTTCGTTCTTGAACGAACTACAATCCCATCGTATTCTTCTATTTCGTTTTTTAAATCTTCTTTAGTAATTGTGTATTTTTTTATAACTTCAAATCCATTATCTTCAAATATCTTAATACCTTCCTCTTCAAGTTTGTCGCTAACTAATATTTTCATTTATATCACATGGATTAGTTTAAATTAAAATGATTATTTCTTTTAGTTTATAAATCTTTAAAGAGTTTTGGTTTAATTTTTTTCAAAAATAAAAAAGATATAAAAAAATTGAACAATGAATTAATTGAATAAATTTATCTTATTTTAACTTATTTATAATGTCAGTAAGAATTTCTAACATTTCCTTTAGATCGTTAAGTTGTATTTCTCCCATGTGTCCAATACGAAATGTAACGTTTACGAGGTCTCCATATCCATTAACAATTCGATAACCCTCTGCTAGGAGCATAGAAACCATTTTTGGAATATCAAGATCTTGTGAGTTTTTAATGGTTGAAACTGTATTCGATTCATATCCTTTCTCCGGGAACATCTCAAGATTAACATTATTTGCCCAATTACGTGTATGTTTTCCAAGTTGTTCATGTCTTTCAAACCTCTTCTCTAAACCTTCTTCATTTAATATGTAATCTAATTGAGCAGTTAAACCTCTTATCTGCGGAATTGGAGGGGTTGTTGGTGTTTGATTCTTTGCATTTCTTTTTTTTAGCTCAATAAAGTCGAAATATAAACCTCTATTCTTTACTTGTGTTGCCTTCTCGAACGCAGCATCAGAAACAGAACAAACAGCGAGTCCTGGTGGCAAAGCAAAACACTTCTGAACAGAAGCTAAACAAACATCTATGCCTAATTTATCAACATCTACTTTTATTCCTGCCATTGAGGAAGTAGCATCAACACATACTAAAGCTCCGAAATCTTTAACAATTGGAACTACTTCATCAATGGGGTTATATACTCCAGTGGAAGTTTCGTTAGCTTGAATAAAAACAGCAGAATATTTCTCTTTATTTAAAGCTTCTTGAGCAAATTCAGGGGTTATTGCTTTGCCCCATTCAACACTTTCTTTAACAGAGTTCTTTCCATTTGTTACTCCTATATCATACCATCGATTTCCAAAAGCTCCAATTGAAAAAAATAACGCTTTTTCATTTTCTTTTAGTAAGTTTCTTACACATGCTTCCATAATGCCAGTAGCACTCGATGTAAATATTAAGCACTCATTCTTGGTAAATAATAACTTTTGAAGGCCTTCAATTGCAATTTGATGCATCTCTGAATAGGGTTTTGATCTATGAGTATCATTTGGCTTAGCCATCTCTTTTAGAACCCTCTCTGGAACATAAACAGGACCTGGAGTAAACAATTTTAACTCTGAACCTTTTTCTTTATTGAAATGAATATCGGTCATAAACTTTTCATTTTTTAGATTAATTAAAATTTTTTAGAATAATACATTAAATTAAGTACTACTGTTTGTAATAATTTTTATTATTTTTCTTCCATAATTTCAAATTATATAGACCCAATTATTTACATTACACATTTGGTTAACTAAATAGAATGGATTGGTTGATTATTAAAATTCTTAAAATAAGTATTTTCTGTTATTTTTATTTACTCTTCTTTCATTGCATTTTTTTATCAATAAACTCGATAGCTTTTTCTGATACCACTTGTATTGGAACTTCATTGATTATTTGAAAAAGAAATTTAAAAATTACTAACTTTCTTAAATATATTATTGAAATGCGATATTCGCTCAAATATAATGCTGATCTACCAAGCCCATTAAGTAAAAGTATGATTGGTATTAAGATAAGATTATAAATAAAACCACTTTCCGCGAATTTAAATGCAAATACTGTATAAACTATCGTTAGGGTACCTATTATCATATTAATCAATCGAAACTTAAACAAATAGGACTTAATAATCACTCCTTTAATTATTCCAGCAAATCCAATAATAATCATGGCAATTGCTAAAAAATAAATGATATAACCTTTTGTGATGTGAGGTTGGGAAAAAATTATTGAGAGAATGAATATGCTAAAGGGTATGTAAAATGATCCAAAAATAATATTTTTCAATCGAGATTCTTTAAGATTTTTGTTAAATAAACCAATCAAAACTTTATAAATCCCTAAAAGGAACATTGTAGAAACAGGATAAACGATAAGCGACATTACAAGAATAAGATGAAAAAATAAAAATAATATAAAGATAGTAATTACAATTGAAGCAAGGATAAAGTCATCAGCAAGTACTTTTTGTTTATGAAGTCTTACTTCCATAATTAAGAATCATTTTAGAATGTTAAATCATCGAACATTAGTTATTATATATACATTCAATGTTTATATTTTTAATGACATTTTATCGTTGAGAAATTCATATTTTGATCATTATAAATTGGATTCTTTTGATTTATCAGTATAGAGTAAATTTAGTGCCTACACTAGTATTGAAGGCTTTAATTTGAGGTAAATTTTCTTTTTCAATTGCTTTTATAAATTTCTCACCTGAGCAATGGATTGGAAACATATACAAGGATTCTTTATATTCTTGGAATCTTTTTAAGTACTCTATTGTGTTTTTAATCCTTTTATCCGAAGCACCAGCCATATGAAGACCCCCTATAATATACGTAATTGGTTTGTTTGTTAATTTTTTCACATAATCCAATGTATTTTTAAGACCAGAGTGGCAACAACCATTCAATAATGCAACTTTTTCTTTAAACTCAAGAATTAAGCACTTATCATCATGAATTTTATCTATTTTAAGAATATTGTCCTGTAGAAATATTGCATTATCAAAATCCTCATCTTTGTGCGTCCTTGGAATCTCTCCTGATAGAGTAATCTTTAGCTCATCAATGTTTAATATTTCATAAGCATCTTTAGAAAAAATAACCTCACCTTTTAATTTTTTTATTAATTCCAGATCAATTGATTTTTGATTAACTATCTGAGATTCTGTTAATAAAGGCAATATCTCTTGTCTTGTCTTACCTAACAAATCTTCCTTTTTTACATCTTTAGATCTTTTAAAAAATCTTTCATATTGAGCGTTTTCATGACAAATTATAGGAATTGTCTTTTCAATTCTTTCCAAGATCCTATAAAGACCACCAGTATGATCATAATGCCAATGGGATAAAATGATGAAATCGACATCATGAATAGTAACCTCTCTTACATCTAAATTATGTAAAAAAGTCAAATTTGGACCCCCCGTATCAAAGATAATTTTATTTAAAAGCTTTATGACTTTTGAATTTCTTGTTTCATAAATATTAATTAAAAAACCGATACCATGCTCTGCTAAGGAACGAGATACAAATAATTTATTTAAATCTATGAAATCTAACCCATAATCAAATTTTAAATTATCAAAAGGTAGAACTGCATTATTTGTTAAAACTACTATTTCGATCTTAACCATAAGTTAAAAACTCCAATTTTTATAAAAATAAAATAATATAGTTACCAAAAATGATTAATCCAACAGCAAGTAAAAACCTTTTTCGGAATTTTTCCTTTAAAATTAAAATTGAAAAAATCTGTTGAACCATAGGAGTATTTACTGTAAATGTTGACGTTAATACTAATCCATTAATCTCTGCAGCCTTAATAAATAAAGAATCTGCAAAACCTAAGGATAACATACCTGCAATTCCGATAAATAAAAAGTATTTTAAATTACTTCTATTTTCCTTTTTAAATCCTGAATAATATTCCCTTTGGTAAAGCCCTAAAATTGCAACAGTTATCATTGCAAGACCTATACGTAAAAAATTAGCTACAAATGTATCTCCAGTTAATACTCTTGCTTGATAAAATGAAACATATGCAACTGCCCAAAAAAATGCTGTACCAATTGCTAAAAATACCCCGATAATTAAATCTTCTGAAATTCTATCCTTTAGACTTTGCTTTATATCATTTTTTTCAAATTTATCTTTCGAACTTAATATAAAAACGCTTGATAAAATTAAAGTACCTCCAATCAATATCGAAAATGTGATTTCTTCACCAAATAAGAAAAAAGAAAAAGGATAGACGAATACTAAGGATAGTTGTGTAAGAGGGTATGCACGGGATGCATCAATCCTCTTCAAAGACATATAATAAAACAAATCTCCAATTGTTACACTTATACCGGATATCAGGCATGCCATTATATATCCAATTAACTTTGAATTATTCAAATGAGCAAGAAACAAATAATTTCCAAAAATTAATGATAATAAGAAGGTACTAAAGCTAACACAACACAGCCTAAAGAATAAATTGGCTTTCGGTTGGGTTTTTCCAAGGCCCCATTTATATACCAAAGAAGCTAAGGCCCATGTAAATATTGCATCAAGGGTTAGAATATATCCTATTAACTCAGCCATTGAGCTAGTATTATTTATTTTTATTTTAAAATTATTTTAAAAAGGTAGATAATTCATAAAAAAAATTAAATCAAGTTTTGAAAATTCCAAACTGAGAATGAATTTTCAGAACTATTTCAGCTTCACCAGTAACTCTTTTGATGGCGCTTGATTAAATAAAAACATGTTTATAAGTTCTTCTCTAAAGTTGTAATCTTTTTCAGATAATTGAAACATCTTAGAAAGATTACGTCCTTTATTTTCGTTTAAGAAATTGGTTAATGATACTTTTAACTTGAAATTTCTAATAATTTTTTTTATATAAGGATGTGATTTGTATCTTTTTAAAGTCTCTCTCGAGATATTTTCATTAATTAGAGCCATATTAGCTGTTTCGGCAGCAATATTACCAGATACTATACTTGCGTGTATACCTTCCCCACTAATAGGAGAAACGAAACCAGCTGCATCTCCGATGATCATAATATTATCCCCAAATAAACATTTTTCTTTTACTCCTAAAGCAGGTAGTGGATATGCTGCTTTCCATATTTCCTTATAATTTGAACTGGGAAGGAATTTCTTAATATTATTATCTTGTAGAAATTCATTATATATTTTATTTACATCATAGCTTACATTAGGTTCTTTTGCTAAACCAGCACCTATATTAAATTTATTCTCCCCCAGTGGAATTATCCATCCATATCCTTTATATGGTCTGAAAAAAAAATAATTACTCCCTTTATCTAAAAGATTCTTTCCTTCCATTATTGCACATTTACACGTATAGATCTCATTTGATTTCCATTTACCTCTTAAACCAGACTTTATTACCAATTTAGAACTCATTCCATCCGCAATTACGATAATTTTCCCTAAATATTCTTTCATACCTGAAGAAGCTTTAGTTTTTATTCCTATTATCTGCTTACTTTTTCTTTTGAAATCAAAAGAAAGGTGTTTATCAAATAATTCTGCTCCTGCATCTATAGCAACGTTTCTAATAGCGTTATCAAATTCAAGTCTATCTACATTAATAGCAGGATCCATCATGTTTTTCCATGAATATTTGAAATTATGGAAATCTGCAGAATACATTGAAATACTATTTATTTGCTGGAAATTCAATTTGCGGAGTTGAGGATAATACTTATGAATTCTTGAACTTACTATACCTCCACAAGGTTTACGCCAATTTGTATTCTTTTCAATCAATGCAACTTTAAATCCATTCTTGGCAACTATTTCTGCACATTTTGAACCTGCGGGTCCTGCACCTGATATAATTACATCATACATCATAATTACTTAATTTTAAAAATATTATTTCTATTGTTCATTTATTTCTATTTTTTTTATTGGCTTAATTTTTACGGGACCTAACAATCCAGATGGAGCTAATTCTTTTTTCCTATGATTTCTCCAATCTCTTCCTCCTGTTTTTGCATAACCTATTAATCTATTCCGTATTGTTGGTATTATTTCAATTTCAATTGTATTTTCCCCTATATAAACATAATTTGAAATATCTATTTCATATGGATAAACTAATAATGGTTTTAGAGCATTTCCATTTACTTTAACTAATGCTACATCATGAACTCTTCCTATAGATAAAATTAATTGTAAATCCTCGCTTGTATAATTATCATTTAAATTAAATTTAGAAGTATAAAAAGCTCTACTAGAGCAATATTTCAATTTAGATATATCACGCCAATCATTTAATTCTTCTAAGTCGATTTCAATAGGCTCAATATTTCCCTGATAATCTCTTAATTCAGTCTTAAGATGCCAATTTTCAATATGAATAGATGTGAATAATTCATTCTGGGAATTAATAATTCTTTCAGTTTTATTGCTTAATTTTATTAAAAATTCACCGGAACTGTCAATACATCCCAGGATTTTATTATTTATTCTCTCCATCTTTATAGGGCTCTCTAAAGCATGAATTTCTTTACGGCTTTTTTTGAATTCAATAATTATTGACCCATATGCTTCAAAATATAAATCCATCTTAATGGTATCTTTTAATTTATTATATTGTGCTGCAAGCTTCATTTCACCTGTCCATGGATTCAAAATAAAAGGCATCTTGTTACCTTCAGGAAATATTATAGATACCGTTTTAGGTTTGTTTGTACAATGGCGTAAGAAGTAATAATCAGATCCTTTAGTCTTTTTATGAATATAGTATATAGTTGATTGTTGCTCTTCATATTTCAAATTAGGTTTAACATTTAATGTCCTTTCTAAAAATGCTGGAACTTCGTTTATGTCTTTTAGAAAATAAGCCTTTTCAGATTTAATTAAATCATTAATAATTTTATCTATTTTTTGATCATTTTCTTCATAATCTAAAAAACCATTTTGTTTAGAAGGTAGCTTTTTAACAAATATAATTTTAGTACCGGAAGATGCGATTTTTTTTAATTTTAAAGCAAATTTGAGGGAAATTTTTTCTAAATTTAATATAATTAAAGTTTCAAAGTAAGTTGAACCAATAACTAATTTTTTACCTTTATTAGTACTTCTTAAAATAACTTCTTCATTAACATGCGTATAGTAATAACCGTTTGAAGTTAATATATCTGTTAAACTTAATAGAAACAATGTCCATTTATCATCTTTATCCAACCGTTCCCATTCTTTTAAATGAGCTCCGATCTGATCTCTTGATATTGGGGTATCATCTTCATCTAAATATCCCCCAACTAATTCCTCCTTTTTTAAAACTGAATTACAATAATTAAATATTGGATAAAAAATAGCAACATTGCTAATTGTTTTTCCATGTTGAAGTATTAATTGACATCTAGAGATATATTGGTTTATCAGAGGGAAAAACTCCCAAAAAGGATTTATTCTACTGAAATTTGAAGAAAAATTAAGAATTTTTGGTAAATACGGTGTGGAAAAACCACAATAACCTGGATATGAAAATGTTGAATTTTGATAAGGAAAACCGTGAAAAATAATTTGATTAATCCCTGAAACAAATAACCTATCTGCAGCAACTTTTAATTTAAGCGGTGTTGTTAAATAATCTCTTTGATTCCATACAGCAAATTCTGCAGTAACAATTGGTTTTTCATATATAATCGAAGATGATCCTGCTAATTTTAGAAAATCAATTATACCTCCTGAGTATAACTGCTCCGTCTCAGGAATATGTGCAATCCCATAGGCTTTTAAGAGGTCAGCTCTAATACCATAAGCTTGAATCCTATTTTTAATTTTCTCATTGTTTGCCCAATCTGTTATAGCTTGAACAAATTCTTCAGTAAATAACTCCGAAATTGTTATATCTAAATCATATCTAATTCGTTCTCCGCTACCATCCTCAAAATCATAAACAGGAACATCGCGTCCCAAAGTCATTAAAAGATAATTATAATCTCTATTTGGTACAAAACAAACTGGTAAAAATTTTCTAAGATCATAACCTCTTCTTTTATTAAATTGTTTTAAGAAGTCCTCTGTCCATAACCAATTGGAACTTAATTCTAAACTATCAGTGAATATAGCTCTGAAAGTTTTACCAAAATGGTTTTTAAAATATTTTTTCCCTTCTCCTAGATGCAAATCTAAATGTTTTTTGATTGGTTTCGATGATAGATGGTCTAGAACTAAACTTCTTTTCTCAGGGGAAGATCGACAATCGAAATTTGGGTTTGCTCCAGAAGGTAAGTTGTAAAATACCAAAACTTGCCAAATACCTATGGGAACATCAAAATCTAAATTACCTTGTTTTTTAACTGTTTCAGTTAAATCAATAATCGAATTTTTATCGATATAAACAGTCTGTATATTATTATAAGAAATTCTTCCAGGTTCTCCAATGGGCTTAACTGCTATAACTGCTTCCAATTTTGTTTCACTTTTATAATTAGAAATTTTATGATTACTTAGATTTGGAGGATCGATGAATTTTGGTAAAGGTCCTGAATAATGAAATGGTCCTTCAATAGTAACTTCTCCGATTAATAGAGTTTTCAATGATTCATCTTTAGAAATATGTGTGCCACCAATAGGCCAAGATGATCCAATTGTTAAATCAATTACCATATCTCTTTTTGAGGATTCTTCCAATACTGTTTTAATACAGGAATAGTAATACGGTTGCATAAATCGATGAGCGAGTTTGGCTTTAGCTCTATCAATCTTTTCTAAATTCTTAGGGAATCCACTCATGAAAACTTGTATTTCTGCTCCTAAAAAACCAGCATCATCTAATTCTTGCACTTCCCTTATTAATTCTTCTCTCTCAATATCTAAACCTGTCCACCACCATCGAACCATTGGTCGAGCAGACTTAGGAGGTTTTATAAACTCCTCCTGTTTAATATCATTTAAATTGAAAGTCATGGAGATAGTTTAATAATTATTTTAAATATATTAATTTATTTTCACTAATTCTAAATATATTTTTTATTTTTAGAATATTCTTTCAGAATTGGAATTATAGAAAATTAGAAGAAAATTATTAAATTATAAGTTCTTTAATGAAATTATGAGAAAAGAAGATCTATTAAACTCTTATAATTCTGAATTTCTAAAGAA
>JBHLNY010000104.1:0-10671 GCA_048941065.1 Promethearchaeota archaeon | reverse complement strand
GCTAATGGTGTCTTTGATAGACTGTTCAAAACATTTACAGTTAAGATCGAAACAGCTGGATCAACAGCTGCTGCGGCAAGTGCTCAGAAGGGCATTTCACGACCGGAAGGATACATCCCTGGGTTAAAAGATCCCGATATCATCGAAAACAAGATAAAAGAAATGATGATAAAATATTCAGCAGTACCCTCAGGATTGGAAGATAAAATCTTCAAACCAGAAGAACTTGCATTTGATAACTTTATAAGTTATATACTTTCAAAAATGCGTGAGGGAGAAAAATTAAAAACTACAATAAGAGAATTAAGAGAGAATTTAAGCATATCAGCAGCTCAATTGGCTGGAAAAGTAGGAGTTCCTATTCAAACAATAAATTATTTGGAAGAAGGAAGATATAATCCTAGTTTAACATTAGCATATAAAATTGCTGAAGTATTGAAATGTAAAATTGAAGATCTTTTTAAAATGGTTTAATTTTTAGATTGTATTTTTTTTATTTTATTCTATTTTTTATATTTAATATAAGATTAAGTCGGTGATAAATAGCTGAAGTTAAGGAAGAGATTAGTTACACACATAAAGGAATTGAGAAATGAAAGAGACATGAAACAACAAGAATTAGCTGAGTTAGTGGATGTTTCTCGCCAAACTATCTACTTTTTAGAAAAGGGCTCATATAATCCTTCTTTAACATTATCACTAAAAATTGCTGAAATTTTCAATAAATCTATAGAAGAAATTTTCTATTTTGAACCTATAATTAAAAATTTATTGGGTAATAAAACATTAGATGAATTAGAAACAATTTCAGAAAACTCGGGCGTTAGTACAGAGAGACTGATAAAGTTAAAAGATTTAAACGATGATCAATTATTAACAAATTTCAATGAAAAAGAATTGCTCAAGATTGCCATAGCTATTGGAGTAAGTCCTGAAACAATTTTTATACTTGAATAAACTTATAAAAAGTTATTTGAATTATTGAAATTAATTTATTCCAATAATGGTTAAAAAACCTGTTAATCATAATATTATTTCTAACTTAGAATATCAAAATTTACTAGGTCTGTTTTTAGCATAATGAAAAAAAAAGTATTTAGAAAAAAATTATGAAGTTTGGTAAATAAATTCTATTATCTTATCTATTGAACTATAGATTTCAGAGCATAGATCAGATATCTCTGGATCTTTTGATATTCTTTCAATTAAGTAAATTGTCATTTTCAGAAAACACAATTCATGTAATCTAATTTTGACTAGAACTAGGTTTTATGCTCTCAGTTAAGGTTAGAAATCATGTATACATTAAACATAAACGATTATTTTAAGATTATATATATGAGAAAAGTATTACTCTAGTATTACAGAAGTATTATAACTCTTTTTTTTTCCCCATTATATAGATTTTAATGATTTTATGAGATTATTCTCAATACTTATTTAGCTAAATTAGCTTGAGATTAGATATATGATCTGCGACCTTTTGATTATAAAGGATGGTCTACCGTTATTATCTAAGAGTTTCAAATCTTCTTCTAATTCACAAACTACCTTTACTCAAGGAGATAATCTTATCATGGCATCAGGCTTTTTTTCAGCCTTAAATTCTTTTTCAGATTCCTTTGAGGATTTAGGAACTATCAGTGAATTGAGATTATCGAATAATAATCTTAAAGTATCTTTCTTAAGAGATTCTAACATTCCAAATTTAATCTTTTTAGCTACATATGACGAACATTCTAAGGGGGTAAATGTTCAAAACATTTTAAAAAGAATATCTCAAACATTTCTACAAAAATACAATTTTGATCAGATATTAGAATGGAGTGGAAGAAAAGACACTTTTAAATCATTTGAGGAAGAAATTGCACAGTATATAAAAGAAGATCAAAAAAATAAACAACCAAAACCTAATCAGAATGTTAATGATGTATTAAATAGTCTAGGAATTAAAATTGAAGATACAGCAAATTCAGTAATTACTAGGATTGATCAAGATGAAGAAGAGAAAGAATCTTTGCCAGAATATTATAGTAATATACCTCGTTTCACTATATCAAAAAAAGTTAATCCAAAATTTTACTTAACTGGCGAAAATTCCCATAAAGTTTTCTATCAAATAGATGGGAAAAAAAATATCGAAGAAATAGCAAATGAATTAAATTTAGAACCAGAAAAAGTATATAATATTTCTAAAAATTTAATAAAATTAGGATTTATCTCACTATTTTAAGCTATTGTTTGTGTTTTCTTCTCTCTTGTTGTTTTTTTCTTTTCTTTTCAATTTCTTGAATTTCTTCTTCTATTTGCTCTAATCTTGCTGAATCTTTACCAATAAACTTAAATTGCCCCGAAATTTTACTTTCTTCTTTTTGACCAGATTTTGATATTTTTTCGAATGATAAAGTAATAGGTTGATCTTGATTTAAAGCTAAATTTATAAAATTAATGAAACCAATATGTTTCCTGGGTGCTATGTTAAATTTTATGGATACATCTTTATTTTTTTTAGTTTTCGTTTTCAAAACTAATCTTAATTTCAAGAATTCCCACTTCTTAACAATTTAAATTGATATATATTTAAAAAGTACCAAAATAAAAAAATTATATTATAATCATAATTTTGAAAATAATATATTTTAATCTAAAACCAACATTACAATAGATATTTCAAGTATTTAATATAATAAAATGACTTCAAAATTTAGGATACGATACATTTTTCACCCTTTAGTGGAGATTATCGCTAAAGGCCTTATAAGAATTGGAATTACGCCAAATATAGCTACATTCCTTATGTTCTTTTTTGCCATAATTAGTGCTATTTCGCTTGCAATATTTTCTAGTCTTTTACTTTTTGCACTTTTTGTATTTATTACTGGAATTATGGATGGTTGTGATGGTGCTATAGCAAGATTAACAGATAAAGCCTCTTCATTTGGTGGGTTTCTCGATTCTGTTATGGACAGATTTTCAGAATTCATAATTTTCTTAGGGCTTTTAGTATATTGTTGGGATGAATTACTTTGGAAGTTTATTGATATGAAAATAGTTATAATGATTTCCTTTCTAGCTTCAATTATGATTAGTTATATTAGAACCAGAGCTCAAATTTATTTTAAAGGAGATTCCAATAGAGGAGACCTAGATATAGGGCTCATGGCTAGATCTGAAAGATTATTTTATATTTTTGTAATTATGTTGATTGCTTTTTTTTATGGATTTATGAATGGGCTTTTATTTACCTTTATGTGGCTTGTAATTAGTACAGCAATATATAGATTTGTTAAAATTAACAAAATAATAAAAAAGCAAGGCGATCAAATTAAAGACTAGCGAATCTTAACTTTTAATTTTTTACTAATTCAATTCTTACTCTGTCACCATCTTGTAAATTCATTACATCTCTTAAATAAGGTTTTGCTAAGATTTCAATAATATTTTTCTTATGATGAGTTCTTTTAATTTTTAATATCGCGGCTGCTTCTTTTTTTTCTTGATTATCTAAACGAGAAACAAAACAAAAATAACAATCTACTGATCCAAAAGTACGTCCTTCTTTCTCAAATCCATCAATTTTTATAGAAGTTCGCGTTTTTAAATTTTCCATCAACAACTCGTAGTTAAGATCGCTTAATTGGAGATTTAATGTTCCAAACCAAGGAGTGAATCCTAACTTCGTTTGAAATTGTTTGAAATAATTATCAATTCTAACATAATAGTGTCCTTCTCCCATACCTTCTGTCACTTCACCTACAATCAAAATATCTTCTAACAGTTGTTTTAAATTTTTATACATTGAAAGCATTATATCAGCTCCTTTTTTTGTAATTCTAATTATCTGATTCTTCCCTATAATTTTTCTTTCAATCCATCCAATATCTTCTAAACAACTAATTCTCCTAGATGCCGTTTGTTGAGATAGATTTAATACTTTACCAAATTCAACACTACTTATATGAATAGATTTCTGACTTCCAATATTTTTACATAGATGATAAAGGGCAAACCAATTTGCATAGTTTTCTGGTGTTATTTCCTTTCCTTCTAACATAATTTATCCTTTGTAATCATTTCTTCTTATAATTTTCAATTATTTTCTTTTTAATAAGACTAGAGCTATGTAATTGAAATTTATCATAATATTTTTCTAATCTTCTTACTTCAATATGATTCAATCCTTTCAATTTAAGAGCATTTTGAAGTTTTTCAATACTAAACTTTTGATCTGGTCCTAAAAGAATTATATCTGGATTTAATTCTTCAACTGTTTTGAGAGTATCATTATCATGCCTTCCTAATTTTGCATCTTTAACATTTTTAATACTTTTCATTATTTCCAGTCTTTGCTGTTCAGGCACAATTGGAGCTTCTCCAGAATATAATTCTCTATTTTTATCAGTAGCTACTACAATATAGACATCCCCTAATTTTGCTGCTTCATTAATCAAAAAAATATGTCCTGGATGTAAAATATCGAAAGTTCCAGCAATTAATATTTTTTTTTTCATTTTATCTCATTTAATTATGATTTTTTTAAATCATTTCTTCTTTGACTTTGAATGAAAGACCAATAAAAACAGGGCCTCTTATATCAATCTTTTTTTGTTTGGAATGAATGAACTCAAGAAAAATATCATCAACTTCAATATTAACTTCTGAAGCCCGATAGCACATTTTTACCCTATGTTCATAAAAAGATTTATTTTGATCAAGCATAATTTCAACTTTATAGGCCATATCTGAAGCAATACCCTCTAAATATGTCATTCCTGTATCTATAATTCCAGCAAGATTCTCTTTTTGGTTCATACCTAATATATTACCATCCTTTACATAAATTTTATTTAAAGCTGCTGGACCCAGAAGTTTAACTCCCTCATCCTTTTCCCACAGTATTACTTCAACGTTTCTATCCTTAATTTTTCCCTCCCAAGCTTTAACTTCAACAGGAGCGAGATCATCTTTATGCTTGATCGCTGACTTTATTATTGCATTTCTAATTTCAGTTCCTTTTTCTGTTAATGGTACATTTTTATATTTAATTCCTTTACTAATTTCTTTATCAGAAAAAGAAACATCTTCATAGAAGTAAGGATATACAAGTTTTCTAATATCTTCAATTTCAGCTTTTACCATACAAATTCTCTCGACTCCAAAACCAATATTAAAGACAGGATATTCAATGTTATATTGAGCAAGGCTAACCGGACTATAAAAACCACCATCTCCTATTTCTATCCATTCTTTTGTTTTGGGATGTTCAACAAAAATTTCAAATTCAGTTTGTGGAGCATAATATTTGGAAGTAGCTTTTTTGATTTCTGTCCTACTATTATTAAATCCAATTTCTTCACAAATTTTTATAGCTATTGTTTGACAATCTTCGAGAGAAATTTCTTCAGCCATGATTACTATTGATAAAGTATTGGAACAGTATAAATGAGTTGCATCAATTTTTTGTTCTCTTCTAAATTTAGGAGCAATTGTAAAATATTGTAAAGGTAATTTTTTTTTTCTAACTAAATTACCCAATACCTTAAACCATAATGCTGTTGTATGACTTCTTAAAGTCATTTTTGTAGGGACAGGTTTTAATTGTTTTAATTCAGGAAATATTTTGTCTATTATTTCTGAAGCCTCGTTCTCTTTAAAATTCAATTTATTTATAAAAGTATCAATGAAATCATCAGCCTCAATTTTCCCTTTTTTATAATCTCTAAAAATTTGTTTTAAAGAATCGATATCTTCGAAATTAGGAATTATCTTTTTAATATTGTTAACTTTTTCTTTAGAAATACCTATATCAGGGCGTGGGAGCCCAGCTAAATAAAATAACCTATCGAGAATTAAAGCTGCTTCTGGACCATATTGTTTATATATCTCATCTTCTTCAACAAACATGGGGAGGATTAACTCCTCAAATCCAAGAGAAATCAATTTTTCTCGAATTTGAAAGATAAAATCATTTATAAAATGAGTTTTTCCTTTCTTTTCTAAACTGAAGAATTTTCCCGTTAGTTTTAAAAGATTTTTTGTATCTAACCAAACTTTTTCATAATTAATTTTGCTTTCTCTTCTAATCTGCTTAATATTAAAAGGCATTTTAAGTGTTGAACTAAATTTATTGTTAATGAATTAATCCTTTTTTACATTATTTTCTATACAATTTTTAAGACTATCCATTTGAAGAGATATTGATATATCTCCTCTAGTTTTTTCGATAATAGATCTTGCACGATCAGTTTTTTGCCTTAGATCCTGAGTTAATCCCGATGGATAATCGATAGAAAATAAATTAGAATATATCTCATCCATACTTTCTAATGTTTTGTTAAGTTCCTTGACCTGGGAATTTCTTATATTGTCTAATGCATACCTGCGTAGTTCACCAACAACATCAGCTAAACCTAAAGCATAATTTAATGGATCGATTTTCATTTCAATGGGAGAGGGGAGATCTTTTTTCAATATAATTGAATAAAATGAAACCGCTTCTGCATATTCTTGTTCAGGTGTTTTTAAATATTTATAAAAAATTCCAGGATTTTTATTAACTAATAATTCCAGTTTCTCATGATTATTTTTTACTGATTGAATTTTTTCTTCATATTGTTCAAATTCTTTCCTATGAATATTTTTTATTGCAATACTACAATCTCGAATTATAATTCGAGACATTTTTAATATCTTTTCTCTATCGTGATCTAATTTATCTAATGATTCCGTTAATTCTGAGAAAATATTTTTAAGACTCATCCTTTTAGATAAATATTTTAGTAATAATTAATTTGAATTTTAAATATAATTATTTATCAAAAGGAAGTAAAATATTTAGGATTTTTCATTAAACATCTAGTAGAAAAAAAAATAAACGAGATTATCATGAAAATTTTATTAATTCATTCTGATGGCGTAGAAGTTACTAAAAATAAAGAAGCTACAAGTAATCCTCAAGATTTTTCTGAAGATTTTATTAAAATGGAGGGTTTGATATTAGTAGCTTACGTTTCTGTAGAAGATCAAGATACATACGATACAGATTTAATTGCTAAACAAGGAGCAGAAGTTATCGAAGATGCAATAATTCAAATTACTAATTTCCCCGAGAAGATTAGACAAAAAAATGAGGAAATTAGACACTATAATAATGATATTAAGAGTGGTAAAACTAAAGGAAAACCAAGAAAATTAATTGAATTAGTAAAAAGTAGAGATTTGTATCAGATTGATAAAGTATTAGTATATCCATGGGCGCATTTAAGCAAATTTCTAAGTAATGAAGTAGCTGCTATGGAAGTATGTCCTAAAATTGCAAAAAACTTACAAGAAAAAGGTATTGAAGCAAAATTTTCTCCTTTTGGATGGTATAAATCATTTAAAATTAACTGTATTGGCCATGAAGTGGCTGAAATGTATAGGGATGTAAAATTGTATATTCAGCCAGAAGAGCACGTAACTAGCGCTATATTCAAGGTAATAACACCAGATGGTAAAGAATTCGATATCGAACTAGACAATGATGACAATATAGTAGGTTTAAAAGAAATTAGAGACGAGGATTTTCTATTATTTTTAAAATCTGAACTCGGCTCCAGAAGAATTGATGAAGGAATTGAACCCCCTCATATTAAATTGATGAAAGAGTTTGAATTACTCGATTTTGATCCAAATACAGATGCGGGAAATTTCAGGTGGTATACAAAGGGAGTAATTATGAAAAATTTAATTAAAAATTTTGTAGAGGAAAGGTTAATCGATTATGGTGCCATCCTTATAGACACTCCTGTAATGTATACTGTTAAAAATAAAAAATTAACAGCACAGACAGCGCGTTTTCCAGCAAGAACTTATTGGATAGAGTCGGGACGAGATAGATATCTTCTAAGATTTGCCTCTGATTTTCTCTTATTTGATATGGTCAGTAGCATGAATCTCAAACCTCATTATTTTCCTTTACGTTTTTATGAATGGGAACAATACGATTTTAGACGCGAATTAGAAGGAGAACTTACAGGATTAAGACGTCTAAGAGGTTTTATAATGCCTGATTTACATACATTATGTAAAGATTTGGATTCATCAATAGTTGAATTTAGAAAGCAATATGATTTGATTAGTAATCTGGAAAAAGATTTAGGCGTGAAATCTTATGTGATCTTTAGAACTACGCAAGATTTCTATAAAGATAATAAGGATTGGATTGTAGATTTAATAAAATATGAGAATCAACCAGGTTTATTAGAGTTATGGGAAGATCGATATTATTATTTCATTTTAAAATTAGAAAAAAATGTACTATCAGCTCAAAATAAAAGTGCAACATTAGCAACAAACCAGATTGATGTAGAGAGTTCTTTAGAATATATGATAGATAACGATGGTAAAAAAAGACAAAAGTATAATATTTCTTTTACTGATACAGATGGAAGAGTAAAGCATCCAATAATTTTGCATAATTCTCCCACCGGAGGATTAGAAAGAATTTTATGGGGATTGATTGAAAGTGCTATTCGAAACAAAGATAAGATAGTTCCTGGATTTAAAGTATGGTTATCTCCAATTCAAATACGGATTATAACTGTTAGTGAAACTCAAAATGATTATGCTGAAAAAATCCTAGAGATGATAAATAAGGAATCCTATAGAGCTGACTTTGATGACAGAAATGAGACTCTAAACAAAAAGATCAGACAGGCAGAAATAGACTGGATTCCATATATTGTAATAGTGGGAAAGAATGAACAAGATAATCAAACAATTTCATTAAGAAAGAGACTAATTGGCCAACCTTTTGGACCAAAGAAAAGTACTTCTAAACAATTAAATAATATCAAATTAGGAGAATTATTTAAAATGCTTGAAGAAGATACAAGAGGATTTCCTAAATATAAACTACCAATTCCATTTCGGAAATTCTCTACAAAAGTATATTTCAGGCATTAATTAATACTTTGAAAAAGTAAATTATAGTAGAGGAGAAATAATGAAAATAAAGGCTATTATTTTTGATCTGGGAGGTGTAGTAGTAGAACTTGATTTTAGTAGATTTTTCAAAGATGTAATTGAAATATCTCCTCTCAATACTCCAAATTCTTCTTTACTTCTTGAATTTTGGAGGCAATCAGACATATACCATCAAGGTAAAATATCTAATAACGAATTTTATTCACAAGCATGTGAGCTATTGCAAACTTGCGCTTTAAATCAAGAACAGTTCTTTGATTCATTTAATTCAGTAATATACCAGATTAAGGAGGATCTTCTTACACTAATAAAAAAAATAAAAGATCAAAATAATATAAGGATTTTATGTTTGTCAAATGTAAATGCTAGTCATTGGCAGCATTTACTAGAAAAAAATAAAGAAATTGTTGAATATTTTGATGAGCTAATCTTATCTTTTGAAGTGCATATGACAAAACCAGATCCTAGATTGTTTGAATTAGCCATCCAAAAAGCAAGTTGTAAACCTGAAGAAATAGTATTCATTGATGATGGGTTAAATAATATACGTTCAGCGAGAGAATTAGGAATAAAAGGAATAAAATTTACGAACCTAGAAAATCTTGTTAATGAATTAAGGAACTTAAAAATACATTTGTAAAAGTTTCTTAAGAAAGTTTTACTTTACTTTAATCAGACATAACACTGTCTAGACAGGCTTTTGCTATTGATTTAAAAGCAATCTCAACATTTTCTCCCGTTTTAGCTGAAGTCTCTAAATATTCACAATTTAATCTCCTAGCTAGATCTTCAGCCTCTGCTTTATCCACATCCCTATCAAGATCAAGCTTATTTCCTAATAGAATCATCGGAATTGTCTTTTTTACAGATTTTTTAATAGAACTTATCCAACCTGGAATTTTTAAGAGGGACTGACTCGATGATAAATCAAAAACACCTAATGCGCCATTACTCCCTTTAAAATAAATTGTACGAAGTTTATGAAATTGTGGTTGACCTCCTATATCCCAAAGCAGAAGACGTACTGATTTTCCTTCTAATTCAACGTCTTTGATTAGGAAATTACTACCAATGGTTTTTTTTAAATCATCACTAAAGTAATCTTTTATATAACGTAATAATAAAGAAGTTTTTCCTACACCTCCAGGACCAAAGAGAGTAATTTTGAACTTATATTGGTTGGATTGCAATTTTTATCAACTTTTTTTACAAGTTAAATATTTTTAATTTAAATATTTAGAATTTTATTTATTTAGACTCCTATTTTTTATAATATCTATCAAAAAATATCGAGTATTATATGGGTTATTTTTTATTGATTTTAAAATATCTCTTTTATTCCTATTTGATATATTATACCAAAGATATTTATATCTTATCTTAAGGGTATTTATAATTATATAAAAGTAAATTATTACTTTTAAATGGTTTTTCTTTACAAATTGATAATTTTAAAGTTAAGTTTTAATCCTCTTTTTTTATCTTATGAATCGTTTCTTTTGCCTTCTCTGCAATAAAATGGGTTTCCTTCTTAACAAATTCTTCTGTTTTTTGTCCTACTCTTCCGAGTTGAACCATAAACCATTCAGGAGAACCAACTCCATTAAAATACTCCATCCATATATACATCATTAACCCTAGAAATCCACAATAAGCAACCCACATTATCGGAAAAAATATTATCGAAAATTGTCCAATATACAA
>JBHLNY010000398.1:0-2689 GCA_048941065.1 Promethearchaeota archaeon | reverse complement strand
ACGCTATAGTGAGCCTGTTTCACGCGATAGCAGAGATCCATCTCTTCGAAATACAAAAAGAAACCCTCGTCCATGCCCCCCAGCCGCCTGTACAAATCGGTGCGGATCAATAGCGAACATCCTCGAACGGCATCCACGTCCTGGATCTGGTCACCACTTGGAAGAGCCCTCTTGGAACGGTGACGATGGTATCCTTTAACCAGGGGACGTAGCGGTGTGTGGCACATGTTGCCCAAAAAGGACCCCCGGACGGTTGGGAAAGGATAACAACTTCGGCTGATCTCCATCTTGGCGTTGACGTTGCGCGGCCCGCATACCCCGACAGTTGGATGAAGGTCCATGAACTCGACAAGCTGGTCGATGGCGCCGGACAGGATGATGGTGTCTGGATTCAGGCAGAACAGATAGCGTCCCTGCGCAAGCTGGCTCGCCTGGTTATTGGCAACAGCAAAACCCACGTTACGTTCGTTTTCGATCACCATTACGTCTGGATATCTGCGCCGTACCATGCTCGCAGAGCCGTCTGTCGAGGCGTTGTCCACCACGATGATTTCATGCGTGCAGCGGGTCTCTGCCAGGATGGAGGTCAGGCATTTGTCCAGCAGATGCCAGGTATTATAGCTGACGATAAGAACGGATATATCCACACTCATGGAGTGTTCTCCGTAGCCATATTCTTTGGGCAACTAACCCTCTTCTCTCCTACGGTAAAAGGGCTCCTCTATCCATCGGTGTAGCTCCGGTTTATTGGTTTTCCACTCCCAGCAGCCTGAAGAGCCAATGCGCACCTTTTGGCCATACTTCAAGCAGCTAACCGTCTTCCCTCCTGAGGTAAAAGAACTCCTCTGCCCATCGGCGTAGCTCCGGTTTGTTGGTTTTCCACTCCCAGCAGCCTGAAGGGCCGATGCGCAGATCGGTGACTGGGTCAAAGCCGTACCGGTGCAATTGAACCCGATTCACAGAGTATTGACGATTCACCATGTCGCCGTGCCACAGGTGCAAGGCAGCACCTGGTACGTAGGAGAGCCGTCCCTGTACATCCCGGTAGAATGCCTTTCCCCACGCGATAAAATGCTGTTTAAATCTGCTGTTAGTGCGCCTGAGTATATACCAGGGCGCCAGCCACCTTCTCCAGGCTACAGGGGTGATAGGGCGGAGCAAGTTCAAAAGCATTTTGACGAGCAGATGCTGTCGGAGGTGTCCCCCCACACCAAAGCTTGTGCTCATCTGGATACAAGGGCTGTCAAAGTCACCACACATGGCGTGGGCTATTAGACGGTCTCCGTTGCCAGCCAAAGCCGCATCGTAGAGGCCATGCTTGCCCAGCAGTTTTCGGCGCGCTGCCCAAGCCAGGCCTGTTTGTCCGTGATAACGGAATCTGTTGCGATGCAACAGATTCGAGTCCTGTATCCAATTATAGGCAAAGGCCTTTCTTGATGGCCCTTCACCGCAATATGACGTCGCGCCGGGTGCAAGTTCGAGCCCGTGCTCAAATAGCTGGAGCACGGGAAAATCCTCTAACAAGTGCGAAGTCTGGACAGCCCAGTCGGGGTTGGAAAAGAGCACGTCACCGTCAACCCACGCCACTTTTTCGACATGGGGAGGTAGTTTGGCGACAGCGACGTTCAACAGCCTCTCTTTTTGCCACAAGACATGGGGACCCCGGACTTGCAGCAAATTAGGCGCTGGCGACAATTCAAAGTCATCTGTCCCGAATGCGCATTCGACGGTAAGCATCGAGATGCCAGATCGCTCCAGCCGCTGGGCAAAGATCTGGTAGTTTACCAGCCGAGTGCGGTAATGACAGGGATTGAAATAAGTGGTGATGACCCACAGATCATCACAAGGGGAGTAGGTTTCAGCGCCAGTAATCACTTCCATCGGAATTGCCTCACTCCACATATCCCAGGGCACGCAGGGCATCTTCCACTTGGTCCCTGTCTTCCGGGGCATATACATCCGGTTGCTCTGGCTGCCACGTGTCAAAGCTTTCCGTTGTTCGCTGCACCGAATGCGCAACCAGCCATTCTGGTCGCAACATATCCACGAGCACGCGCCCCTCCATTTCTGCCGGCACCGGCAGGCCCATCAGATGCAGCGCTGTCGGCGTGATGTCCACTATCCGAGCCCTTGATATGGTGTTCCCCGGCGTGATCGCCGATCCACGGGCGACCAGGATGCCCTCCGGCCGGTGCTGACCGGCGTGGAAGATCGGCGTCTCGACAACAAGTCGTCCATCACCGGTGATGTCCGACCAGGGCCAGTAAAAGGGATCGGCGTGCGGCAAGGGCATCAAGTCCCATCCCCAATTGTCTGGCCGGCCAGCCGCGCCGCCGGGGGCGAACAGCACCTCCTGAAACACCGGGTTACCCTGGTGGTCACACGCCGCCATCAGATAATGCGCCAGTTCGTCCAGCCGAGCTTGGGCCTCGGTGCCCGGCTGGACGATCCCTCCCGGCTCACGCCCAGCCAGGTTCAGCCGCACGCCGAGCAGAGGGGATGGCTGGTAAGCGCATGTGCGGTGCCAATCCACCAAGTGCAGCCACTGGCGCCTCCCCGATCGTGGGATGGGGAGATGGGCTAGTCGAGTGGGGAGACGGCGAGCGAACCCGCCCAGTCCCAGCCTGGTCAGGACCCTGTGCAGTGGCACGTAACGACAGCGCAAACGGACACCGCGTTTGAGTGCCAG
>JBHLNY010000397.1:0-2689 GCA_048941065.1 Promethearchaeota archaeon | reverse complement strand
TGCCAGGGCGTCCAGGGCTATCCCTTCTAACGCGAGGGATTGCCTGAGAAGCCGCCGAGGCCGGGATTCCCTCGCGCTCCGGCGGCCAAGCCGCTACCGAGGAGGCGCATATGAACACCTTGGAAGCCATCGCCCGGCGCAGAAGCATCCGTCGGTTCAAGCCGGATCCCATCCCGGACGAACTGGTCACGCAAGTCCTGCACGCGGCCACCCAGGCTCCATCTGCCAAGAACCGGCAGCCCTGGCGTTTCGTCGTCGTCCGAGGGGAGCACCGGGCCGAGATGGTGCGCGTGATGCGCCAGGGCGTCGCCCGGCTGGAAGGCTTTGGCATCCAGACCGGCAGCGCGAAAGGGTCGGCTCACGTGATGGAACAGGCGCCGGTGACCGTCTTTGTGTTCAACGCCTGCGGGGAGCACGCGCCCGACACGCCGCCCTGGGAGGATAAGGACGACGTGACAGACGTGCAAGCCATCGGAGCAGCCATTCAAAACATGATCCTGGCAGCCCAAGACCGGGGCCTGGGAACGCTGTGGATTTGCGACGTGCTCTACGCCTACGACGAACTATGCGCCTGGCTGGGCCAGACGCGCCAACTGATCGCGGCGGTGGCGTTGGGGTATGCCGACGAGAACCCGCCGGCCCGGCCGCGCAAGTCCTTGGAAGAAGTGGTCGAGTGGCTATGAAGTTGTCTGGCAAGGTCGCCCTGGTCACCGGGGCCGCCCTGGGCTACAAAGACGGCGGTCCCTCCATCGGCAGCGCCATCGCCTTCCGGCTCGCCGCCGAGGGCGCAAAAGTGGTGGTCGTGGACATCGAGGAGCAGATGGGCCAGCGCACGGCCGACCGGATCCGCGAGCACGGCGGCACGGCCCTGTTCGTCCCGGCCGACGTGGCGAAGACCGACGAGGTAGTGCGGGCCGTCGAGACCACCCGGCGCGAGTTCGGCGCACTGCACTACCTTGTCAACTGCGCCGCCACTTACGAGGGCGACATCGCCCGGAATGTGGTGGAGATCTCGGAGCAAGATTGGCACCACACCATCGAGGTGAACCTGAACGGCTACTTCCGATTCGCCAAGTACGCCATCCCCTTGATATTGCAGAGCGGTGGCGGAGCCATCGTGAACATCTCGTCCGGCGCGGCGTTCCGGGTCCTCAAGGATTTCAGCGTCTACTCGGTGACGAAAGCGGCGATCAATGCCTTGACGCGGACCCTGGCGATAGACTTTGTCCCGCACATCCGGGCCAACGCCATCTGCCCCGGCTTTGTGCGCATCGCCAACTCGGAGGGCGACCGCACCCCGGAGGAAGTCGAGGAGTGGATCGGCCGCATCGCCAAGACCTATCCGCTGCAACGGGTCTGCACCGTAGACGAGATCGCCAACGTCACCTCGTTCTTGCTCAGCGACGACGCTTCGTACATCAACGGCCAGTGCATCGTCGTGGACGGCGGCAGATCCATCGCCGATGCGCACGAGTTCTGAGGGAGGAACCGTGTCTATCACCGATCCATTGCATTCCTACGCCCACCACGGTCCCATCACCGACCCGGGCGAATGCGCCGGCCTGTTCGATGGCCTGCCCACCGACGTTCCCGGGTTGTGCCGGGTCGTCCAGGGCCTTATGGTGCACTCTTGCTTCCTCAGCCATTATGGCCTCACGTTGACAGACGAGCGGCGAACGGAGGTCGATCTGCGCCACGTGCACAAGCTCCTGGCGCGTATCCAGGAGCTGGACGACCAGCCGCTGACCGTCGCCCGACCACCGGAGAAGCGGCTGGTGGTCTGCTGCCGTGACTACGCGACGATGCTCTGTGCCATGCTGCGCCACCAGGGCCAGCCGGCCCGCGCGCGCTGCGGCTTTACCGCGTACCTGGGCGGGTCAGGCTCCACGCCCGACTTTTACGTGGACCACTGGGTCTGCGAGGTCTGGCGCGCGGCCGAGGACCGCTGGGTGCTGGTGGACGCCGAGATGGACGAGAACGAGCGTGCGGCTCACCGCATCGAGTTCGACACGCTGGATGTGCCCCGCGACCAGTTCCTGGTGGCCGGCCGGGCCTGGCAGCTATGCCGTTCAGGCGCGGCCGACCCCGATAGCTTCGGGCTGGGCCCGGATTCCATGCACGGCCTGTGGTACGTCCAGAGCCAGCTCGTGCGCGACCTGGGGGCCATGAACAGGATGGAACTGTTGTGCTGGGACTGCTGGGGCCTGGGTGACAAGGGACCGGACGACGACGTTTCGGCCGAGGAGTTGGCCCTGCTGGACCGCGTCGCCGTGCTGACTCAGGCCGGCAACGATGCCTTCGGCGAGCTGCGCGCCATCTATGAGAGCGACGAACGCTTGCGCGTGCCACCGGTGGTCACGAGCTACACGGACGCCGGGCCTCGCGAGGTAACCCTGACCGAACAGTAGCGACGGTATCCCATGTCAACCCATACTCATCCCACGCCGTATCCCGACGTCAACGCCGTGCTGCACATGCTACTATCAGGCGTGCAAACCGTTTTAGGGGATCAGTTCGTCGGCATGTACGTTTTTGGCTCCCTTGCCAGCGGCGATTTCGAGCCCCAACGCAGCGATATCGATTTCCTTGTCGTCACCACCGATGAGCTTCCAGAGGAGATGCTCCCAGCTTTGGAGGCGATGCATGCGCGGATTACGGCCAGTGGCTTGAAGTGGGCGACCAAGTTGGA
>JBHLNY010000103.1:0-10707 GCA_048941065.1 Promethearchaeota archaeon | reverse complement strand
ATGACTATAGCATATGCTTTAGGAGCTCCAAGAGGACCATGCCATAATTCTTGTGATATGTGTACTATTTCTTTAGGCATTCCACTTGAGGAATTTGGAATTGAATATATAGATAAATTTAAGGATGATAGAGAAATGGCTATAACAAGCGCCAGATTACAAGATTATCGCGCAATTTATAGTTCTTTGACTATGTGCGTTTTTGCAAATCCTAAACCATCAACAATTGCCGAATTAATACAGACTGCTATGGGCATAGAATGTAATATAGAAAAACTAAAAGTTATGGGTGAAAGAATTTACATGATAAAAAGGTTATTTAATTTAAAAATGGGATTAAAACCATCAGATGATCGATTACCAAAAATCCTTCTTAAACCTCTGAAAAAAAGTGAAGCAGCCGGAAAATCTCCAGACTTTCAAAAATTAAAAAGATTATATTATGAATACCGAGATTTTAATTTGGAAACTGGTAAAATTAATCAAGAAAAATTGAATATTCTAGGATTAGATAACTTATAGAAATATTATAAATTTAATTTTCAAATATTTTAGAAAATATTTTTTTAGTATTCTCATATAATTGAAATTCTAAATCAATAGGGGTAATATCTTTAAATTTTGAAATTACATTTAATACATCTCTAATCATTGCCGGTGTACCAATTTTTCCAGCATATTCTACAGGTCCGTCACTTTCTAGCAATAAATGGTTGTTATCCACCATTAGTACTGTTTTTTTAACAGCAGGAGAATAGGAAATTGCTGGTGTAATTGAAAAATAATATCCTCGATCAATACCTAATTTTAAATAAGTTTCAGGACCAGAATACCAGTGAATATTAACATAAGGAAGTTTATAAGACGGTAATGTATCAAAAACTAGTTTTTCTGCGCCTTTAGTATGTAAATTGATGGGTAATTCTAGTTCTTGAGCAATTGAAAGCATCCTTTCAAAAATTCTTTTCTGAAGAGGATATAATTCTTTTTTTTTAACAAAATGATGATCTAATCCGATCTCACCAATAGCGCATAATTTTTGCTTATTTGCTTTAATTAGATCTACTGCAGAATCTAATTGACTTTCAATTTGTTCATTCATTTTTACTTCTTCTGGATGAATTCCTAAAGCAGGATATATCATTTCATACTGGTCTGATATTTCTAAAACTCTTTCCAAACTTATAGCACTCATCCCAACAGAAATGATCTTTTCAACACCTACCTTTTTAGCTTCTTTAATAATTTTTTCAATTGCTAGGTAAAGATTAGCATGACAATGAACATCAATTAACATTTTAAAAACCAATATATGTTTATCTTAATAATTAATGATATAATTTACATTTTCTTGATTAAGAGAAGATATTTTTAAAGAAATTACATTCTACTTATTTTTTCTCTAAGTTTAGCAATTTTCATTATGAGATTAAATTTCCTTCTAGGATATGGAGAATACTCATCAGTGTCTAAAAGATTTCTAAGCTCCTCCAATTCCTTTATCAAATAGTTTTTTAAATCATCCTTAGTGACATGACCAATATACTTTGGAAGAGGCTCAAATTTAGAAGATTTCTTTATCCTTAAATTTGAAATAGCTTTCGCTAATTGTGCCTGAAATCCCTGCGTTTCTTTTGGATTAAGACCTTCCAATGTATCCAAAGAGGATTTTAAACCATCAATGAATGATTCTAGGTCCTCTATATCGATTTCATCTGGCATATCTAAAGTTAGAAAAATCTCAATTATTATTCCTAAATCTTAGAACAATATTAAATATTTATTAATATCTTTTATAATTTTAAATTATTTTTTCTAATTAAATTCGATAGGAATTTATATCATTATAATTAATTTTAAAGTCTCTATTATTAACTTTAAATCTCCACTAATTCAGGTTTAAGTTGAATTCTTCGATTATAATTTCCGCAAGGGTTCTAAGTACAATTTTCCTCAATTTTTTCTCATAAATTCTTATTCTATCAGAAAATTCAATTTGCATTGTTTTGCTTTTTAAAATTTGTGAAGAACCATATTTTTGAATAGTGTACCCTCCAGTTAAGACATATTCTCTCCTCCTTGGATGACCAGGAGCTATTGGTATTTTTAATTTTAGAAATCTTTTTATTATTTTTCCTCGAATTGTATTTTTCCAATATCTTTTTGAAACAGGTTCTGAGAAAAAGGATTCAAGATTATTGGTGCCAAGTATTAGTTCTACATCCCTAAATCCTGATGGTCGTTTAGTTTTTTCAAATCCATGGATATCTATCAATAATGAAGTGTTGAATACCTCTAAATTTTCTGAAATATATTGTTCAATTTTATTATGATATCGATGGTAAATTTTTTCCGCAAGCTTTGAGCGATGTTCATATGCATCTATTTCTTCCCTATTTAGATCTATTTTACTTCTAGGAACATTAGAAAAAACATAAGATGGTTTAAATCTATTCAGATTTTTTTTTTTTGAGTATTTTTTCAAATAATACATCAGTTTTTGAGTTAATTTTATCGTCCCTTTATCTATTCCAAGAATCCCACTTTTTCTTGTAGGAATCTCATCACATTTTAATTTACCTCCATGAGGTACAGAAAATATAAGTGGAATAGTTCCTTTCTCGAATTTTATAAATTTTTTAAAACTTTTCATCCTAAATATCTTTTAATATAAACTATTTCAAAATAATATTACTTTATAGAACTTTAATCTTAAATATAAAAAGAAAAAGAAATTAATTTAGCGTTAAATATCTTAGTATTATGAAAACGCCAAGCCAAATAGCTAATCCACTAATGCCAAAGATATAATAACCCCAAGCACTTTTTTCTTTCTCAAAAATTAAGTATGCAAATAACCATGAACCAAGGCCTCCTATAGCTCCGCAAAAAATATCTGTTGTTATATTCTGCCAACTATCGACTTTATCTTCGAATTTCCAACCTAAATCTAGAAAAATTGTATTTTCTACAACTTCCCAAGCAACTACTATTACCATCGTACAGATAAATACAAATAATAATGAAAATATAGGAGTTTTCCCTTTTTTTTTTGGTATAGTGTAAAATAGTGAGAAAAATAGAAACAATCCTACCCCAAAACATATGTGCCCTATTGAGTAGAAGTCAAACCAAGATTGCCCTACTTCTTCTATAGTAGTAGCAAACCATTCATTAAATAGCATGATATTTTCCTAGTTTAAATTTTATTATTTAATCACGTAAAACTAATTTAAGGTTTTGTATTATACTGAATCAGAAACTCAGATTAAAAAAATTATAATTGTTATAGATTAATAGAAATTATTTGAAATACCTGTAAGGATGACATATTTATCTCAAGATAGTGCCTTTGTAGTTTATTATCATAAAAGTAATATCTACAGCTTTAACGCTCTAATTGGAGCTTTAGAAACAGATGCTTATTTTGACCAATTTGCGATATATTTTATCACTAAGAGAGATGAACTTATCTACAATTTGAAAGATATAATAAAAAAACACAAAATTGTAGTCGTTGGTATATCATTTTTTACTACACAATTATGGGAGATATTTGATTTAATTACAGTATTAAAGAAAAAGTACTCAAAAAATGTAATTTATTTAGCGGGAGGCCCCCATCCTAGCGGTGAACCTTTAGGAACGCTTAAATTAGGATTTGATATAGTTGTTGTAGGTGAAGGTGAAGAGACCTTAATAGAACTCTTAAAAAGCATAGATAGGAGAAAAGAACTTGCAAATGTTAAAGGTATTGCTTATTTTGATGAATTAAATGAATATATTTTTACTGGAAAAAGAAAAATTATTAATTTAGATGATTATCCACCATTTCCTCTTAAAAATGCAAAGTCAGGTGCTATAGAAATAACCAGGGGGTGCCCCTATGTTTGTTACTTCTGTCAAACACCATTTATCTCTGGCATAGTTCCAAGACATAGAAGTATTAATATTATCTGTAAATATGTGCAAGAATTAAAGAATTATTATGGAGATCTTACTGATGTAAGATTCATTTCTCCAAATGCCTTTTCTTATGGTTCTATAGATGGAAAATTATTAAATTTAGAGAAACTTGAGGAATTACTTTTGAGAATAAGAGAGATAATTGGCAGAAAAGGAAGAATTTTCTTGGGAACATTTCCTTCAGAAGTAAGACCAGAACATGTTACAAAAAAAACTATTGATTTAGTGTTAAAATATGCTGATAATGATAATATTACAATTGGAGCCCAATCAGGAAGTCAAAGGATTTTAAATATATGCCATAGGGGACATACAGTCAAGGAAATATATAATGCCGTGAAATTGACGTTAGATTCTAATTTAAAAGCCAATGTAGACTTTATTCTTGGGCTCCCTGGCGAGAGTGATGAAGATATAAACTTAAGCATTAAACTTATGCAAGATTTGATAAAATTAGGAGCAAGAATTCATGTACATTCATTTATTCCATTACCCCATACACCTTTTTCAAAAAAGGTTGCGAAACACATAGACACTAAGTATCAAGATATAATAAAGTTATTAACCTCTAAGGGATTTGTTTTTGGTGATTGGAAGAAACAAGAGCGTTTGGCAATTAGAATAACTAAATATTTAAAAAACAAGAAATTAGGATAATATTCATTTATCTCATGATTCTATATCTCGTTTTATATTTCTTAATAAAACCTTCTTTTGTCAATTGTTGAATTATTTTAATAATTCTCTCAGGTTCAGTATTTAATCTTTCTATGATTTCATTTTCTGTAAGATCGGGGTATTCAAGGAGAATATCAAGAATTTTTCCTCTTATTTCTCTACTAGAGCCTTTAAAGGGTTTCTGTTTTTTATAATGAATGCTTTTTTTATTTAATTCAGGATGACTCTTTTTAAGCATCACTCCATAATCCATTAAAGCATAATACCATTCTCTGGGATTATTTTTGTCAATTGTCTTTTCAACAAGTGACAAAATCTCAGTATCTTTTACTTTAACTTTATCGAGGTAAAAAAAGTAAATGTAGACTCTTCTAATATTAGTTTCTATAAATACAGTTGGTTTATTAAACGCAAATGCAACTATAGATGAAGCTGTATTATGACCTATTTGTGGAAAGCTTTTTAATATTTCAATTGAGTTTGGTAATTTTCCCTTATAATCTCTTATTATTATCTCAGAAATTTTTTTAAGAGCTATAGCTCTTCTATTATATCCCAATCCTTTCCATACTTTCAAAATCTCTTCCAATGGAGCTCGGGCTAGATCTAAAAAGCCCGGGAATTTAAGGGTAAATTGTAAAAATTTATTTGAAACTGCTCCAGTTTGAGTTTGTTGAAGCATTATTTCAGAAACCAAAACATTATAATCTGAAATATTGCTACGGAAGGGAAATTCCCGTCCATATTGTTCATAATAAGCGTAAATAATCTTTCTAAATGTTTCTATAACTTCATTGGATAAACCTTGTTTTTTAAATAGATTATAAAAATCTGATATTAGTATAACAGGCACCTAAGTTGACTTTTATAAATAAATTAATGTAAAAAAAAAGAATTTAACAAATATAAATTATAATCTATTTTCTATAGGGCTTAAGAATCCTTTAAATCATTTAGAAATATTAAACATAAATTCTGTGACCCCTTCCTCTATCTTTTTAAGCGTTAATTTATATCCAGATGTATCAATTATATGAAGCATAGGTTTATTTTCCAATAAAATCGAACCACTAAAAGCTTTAAAATTGAGCTCACGACCAATTTTCACTAAGTAGTTTAATAGGAATTTAGATATCCCTAAACCTCTCCAGTCTTTATGAACAACAAAAGCTAGTTCTGCTACCGAAGGTTGAATAGTCTTAAAAAATGCTCCTAAAGCAATAATCTTATCTTTTCCACTTTCATTATATTCCCCTACCAATATCATATCTGTTGTATAATCAATTGTCACAAACGGTTGCATTTTCTTATGACGAAAATTATGGATAGGAGTAAAAAACCTTAAATACCTATCCTTCTCATCAAGGGAATAATGAAGCTCTTGAATCATTCTCTCATCAGTCGGCTTAACAGGGCGAATATTTATATTCTTTCCATTTTTCAACTCCAACAATGTCTCATACTTCTCTGGATATACTGCAATTCTTCCGTCTATGGATACAGGTAACTTTTGGTCTGAATATACATATTTCCATTTTTTTGCATGTTCTAACAAATCCTCTCGAAAATCCGGATGTGCGATATTAATCATCTCAAGTACTCTTTCTCTTATGCTTTTTCCATAAAGATAAGCAATACCCCATTCAGATACTATATAGTGAACATCACCACGAGTAATTACTACCCCAGATCCAGGTTTCAAATAAGGAACAATTCGCGAAACAATAGTTCCATCCTTTAATGTAGCAGTACTTGGAACAACTATGATTGGTTTACCTCCTTTTGCTCTACTTGCCCCTCTTACAAAATCTACTTGACCACCAATTCCACTATAAAATTGATGACCGAGAGAATCTGCATTTACCTGACCTGTTAGATCTACAGTTAAAGCAGCATTAATCGCTACTTGTTTCTCATTTTGACTTATGATATAAGGATCATTACAATAGTCACAAGGATGAAATTCTACCATGGGATTATCATCTACAAAATTATATAGTCTTCTAGAACCCATAACGAAAGAGCAAATTATTTTATCTTTATGAATCGTTTTTTTCTTGCATGTAACTACCCCTTTTTCTACAAGATCTACAATTCCGTCAGAAAATACCTCACTATGCACACCTAAATCTTTCTTATCTACCAATTTAGAAGTAACAGCATTTGGAATAGTCCCAATCCCCATTTGAATAGTTGATTCATCTTCTATAAGAGAAGCCACAAATTTTGCTATTTTTGTTTCATTTTCACCGGGAGGATCATAATTGAATTCTATAATATCATGATTTGAAAGGACAAATGCATCTATATCATCCATATGAATAAATGAATCACCTAATGTACGTGGCATATAAGGATTGATTTCTGCAATAACATGTTCAGCAGCTTCACAAATAGGTTTAACAATATCTACGTTAATCCCAAAACTACAGAATCCATATCTATCAGGGGGGCTAACCTGAATAAGGGCTGTATCTAAATGCATTCTACCAAGCTTAAATAGCCAAGGGATTTCAGATAGAAGTATTGGAGTATAATCTGCTTGACCAGCAGTAACATATTTACGCAAAGACTTTCCTATAAAAAAGGCATTATGTCTAAATAAATCCTCTATTCCACCAGCAGTTTCATAATAGTCAAGATCACTAAGACTAAGAAAATGCAAGATCTCTACATCTGGCAATGATGGACCAACTTCTATTAACTTAGCAGTTAAATCAAGTGGTTCTGCGCATCCAGAATCGATAAATATGCGATCTCCTGGATAAATGTAATTCTTAATTGCTTTATCTGTTGAAACTTTCTTCTTACTATATTTATCCAATATAGATAAAATGTCCCCATTAAATTTATTTTCCAAAGAAATCACTTAAAGCATTATTTAGTTTACATTTAACATTAATTCTTGCATGATTTTAAATATGATTGACATAGATATTAGGAAAATGCATTACTAATAACTAGAACTAATTTTGATTAAAAACTTACAGTATTTATTTAAACAATATTTAAACATTGAGCTAAACAACGATTTACGCATGCATGGCAATTAATACATTTGCTTGGTGATTTTAGAACCGCTTTACCCTTTTTATCATCAAAATAATATACTTCTCTAGGACATACTTCAATACACATTTTACATCCAACACATTTCTCTCCTTCAATGTTAATTTCTCCATATGGTTGTAATCTGTATTCACCGAAAATTACTTTCATTTTGGTTTTTCCTTTATTCCAAGTTTTCTCTCCTAATTCACTCTTGTATATTGGAGTTAAGCCATGAAAGTCTTCTGCCATAACAAATGTAAAAAGGATTGAAAGAATAATATTCCAGATTAAATATAAAAGATTGCGTACAAGAAATAAACTTATAATTATTATTAGTGTTAGAATAAAAATTTCATAAATCCATACTTTAATTCTACCTGTTTCAGTTTTAATACTTGGAAGTATTAGTAATGAACCAAATATTGTCAAGATAAGGATAAAAATACTATCTAAGTAAAGATATAAATCTAAATATGAAATAAAGATTGAGAATATCCAATAGAAGGTAGAAATTAGTAGTAATAAGCTAAAAAAATATAAATTTGCCATCTCAAGTCTTCTCGAAACGGGAAAATGAACATTTCTTTGTTTTTCTGTTTTAATTAGATTATTTTTGACATAATTTTGAATATCTTTAGCATATACAGGACCAAATCTCGCATTCCAACCTACCTTTTCCTTTATTACTACAGGATCAATTCCAGGCGCGCTTAATTGTGGAAGTATTAAAGTTCGATGTGAAACTAATTCGTTTATTTTGCTAGTTTTAATGATTGAGATTACTGAATCTGTCATAAAATCACCCCCGCAGGCACCACACCATACATTTATTCCGTTTGAAGGAGCAATCAATAAATAGCAATCTAGATCTTTTATACTTTTTAAAACTCTTTTCACAGTTAAATTAAAATTGCACGTTATGAAAACAGGACTATGTTGATTAGGGTTTCCAATTTTTTTTAGTGTCGGTTCAATTGAAAAGCTGAACCATCTGAAAAAATAAGCTCCAAATAATTTAAATGCAGATTTTATAGTCATACTTGTTTTAAATTAATGTCCACTATTTTTTTTAACCGTATTAACTTTAAAGAGTCTAATAAATATAATTTTTTTTCTATAATTATAAAATTATGTTGTATTAATCTTTCTTCTAAATTTTTTATTGGTTTAGTAGTTAAATGTGATTTTATAAACGTAGTCAAAACGAGTGGTATTCTAATTAAAGAATAGATCATCTTTTTCCAAAGTTTCTTAGGTTTAACCTCATCCACTAAAATAAATTCTCCATTTTCTTTTAAAATACGAAAAATTTGACTTAAGCAAAATTCTTGTTCTTTAAAATAAAGTTCACTCAATAATAAAATTGTAGTAATTTTATCAAAGGAATTATCTGGAAATCTGTGTTCCAATTCAATCACAGGCATTCTAATTATCTCAATAAAATCATTTAAATCCTTTATTTCTCTATTTTTTTTCGCTATTTCTAACATCTGTTCGGAAAAGTCAATTCCCACAACATTTACACCTTTTTTTGCACATAAAATAGCAAATGTTCCAGTTCCCATTCCAATATCCAGTAATGTCTCTTCTTTTGTTAGATAATTTTCTACAATAAATTCTTTTATTTTTGGTAACCTACCTAATGTTAAAATCTTTATACCCTTATCATATTTCTCTGCCTTTTTTTCTAATGATTTCATATAGACATAGGACATAATGCATTCATATTGTTTTTACCGAATTTATCTTTTTTGTATTAATTATAATTAATCCATTTATAGATTGTTTAGGATTATTATACAATGATTTTGGAGAGAGAGCGGAAAAAATCCTAAATTAATGAAGAAATGATTGCCTCTACAATACGATTAATGAATTTACTTTTTTGAATCTTACAAACATGAGCAACCTTCTTAAAGTTAAATGATTCAGCTAAAGTATCAAGATAAGAGATATTATATAGAATTGAGATATTATTATCATTTCTCATAAAAAGATTATCTAATTCATGTTGAATTCTAATATTATTAGTTTGAAATTTTTTCCTTACTCTTTTTTTTATCTCCTTAAGAGCATCCTGAAAATCAATATCTCTGATGCTTGAAATAATCGAATTTAAAAACATCGTATATAAGATTATAATATTTATATGATCTGGATTTGTATCCTTTAAATGCTCAAATTTTAGTTGAAGATCTTGATAAATTTCTTTTACAAATACCTCATCTACTCCTTTAATCATCTTAAAATGGCTTAAGAATTGTAGATACTTCCCCTCTAAGAATAATTCTAAATTCTCGTTAAATAAATCTTTAAATTTCCTTATGATTTGTCCGGAATTGCTTATCTTAATAGAGATTTCAGGTGTTCGACCAATAATTAAATCACGCCCTTCCTTATAAAACTGTTGGTTAATCAAATTATCGGTTGTATTATATAAACTCTTTAAAACAAGATTTATAACTAAACACCTAAAGTGTGAATTTTGTGTTACTTATTTTTTCTAACCAAATAATAAAAATACTAAGATTTAATACTTTACTTTGCAATAATAAGATAATTTCTAATTAAAAATTTAAAAAAAATACTATTTTAAAAAATATGTTAAATTTGAAGGTGATAAATTATAGGACTTAGATTAGCATCTGGATTAGCAATAACATCATTATTTGCTCTTATGTATGCTGTTGTATTCGTTATAGGAGTCTGGTTTTTGCCCTCTTCAATATGGGGGCTAATAATCATGATTGGATTTACCATTGGCATTGTATTACTCCAATACTTAATATCTCCATACATAATTGGGTGGCTCTATAAAATAGATTGGATTCCCTATGAACAATTTGCGATGGAATATCCACATTTAGCAGATTCTCTTGATAAAGTTGTGTCTGTAAATGGAATTAAACGACCTAGGCTTGGAATTATCCATGATGGTAACCCAAATGCATTTACATATGGTCATACTAAAAATAATGCAAGAGTTGTAATTACTGATGGAATACTTAAATA
>JBHLNY010000102.1:0-10718 GCA_048941065.1 Promethearchaeota archaeon | reverse complement strand
TTTCTATATTTATTTGTTTGATTATAATGAGCTTTACATAAATAAATCTTTTTTAATCGATTTTCTTCATATTTGAGAGTGGCTTTTTCAAGATATGTCTTCCAAGCATTTTCTGATAAAGAACGAATAGCATTCTCACTACAACCTTTTACAGAACAATTTTTTATTTTACCAACATTGATTAAATCATTCTTATCTCTCAGTTCTTTCGGAAGTTTCACAGCTAAACACTTACTAAAAACTTTATTAGGATAAAAAATTATGTTTTTTAAATATTTGATGTATTATAATTTTTGCTAATTCTAATATGGATGATTTAGATTTAACTTTTAATAAAGAACGAATACAAAATAAATTATTGCCCTGTAATTCACCTTTAAGAATCTCCTTAAAAGATGATTTCTTTACTAGTTCCGCTATTCTATTTTCAATCATACCTTATAACAACAAACCTTATGAATTAATTTTAATCCATCGTTCAAATAAAGGATTAAGACATAGAGGTGAGATGTCATTTCCCGGGGGAAAATTCGAACCAAATTTGGATAAATCTTTAAAAGATACTGCATTAAGAGAGACAGAAGAAGAAATTGGTGTTTCTAAAGAGAATATCACTATTATTGGTTGTCTTGATGATTTTCCAACTATGACCAAATACATAATTACTCCTTTTATAGGACTTATTGACAAAAATCAGAAACTAGTAAAAGATGATAGAGAAGTACAGGAAATTATTAAAATCCCTATAGATTTCTTTATAAAAAAAACAAATTTTAGAGAACAAGCGGTTGACATTAGTGGTAATAAGTTTCCTGTTTTCTATTTTAATTATATTAATAGAGATGGAGGAAACTACACAATTTGGGGTGCTACAGCATACTTAATTTCAACCTTTATAGAAAAAGTTTATGATTTTTATTTATCAGAATCAGGATTAAAAAGATTTAAACTTGATAAGATTAAACTTATCAAAGAGTATATCAAGTATAGGGACCAAATTACAAAAAATTTCTAATTTTATAAATAAAAGTAATGTTATAACTATGAATTTTATTTTTGATAAGGATTTAATAAAAAATAAATTAACGGAGTTAAATTCACCGGAGAGACATTCAATGCATCATGAATACTTTATCAATTCCGCCGTTGTATTTTTAATCCTTCCCCACAAAGATAATCCTTATGATTTAGTTATGATTCGTCGTACTAAGAGGGAAAATGATAAACACTCAGGCGAGATGTCTTTCCCAGGTGGAAAATTTGATCCTAAATTAGACTCGACGTATTTAGATACTGCTTTAAGGGAATTAGAAGAAGAACTTGGAATTCCGAAATCTAATGTTAAAATATTAGGCTGTATTGATGATCATCTTACACCCAAAGGATTCATTATTACTCCTTTCGTTGCTTACATTAACGAAAATCAGCCAATGGTTAAACAAGATGGAGAAGTAAAAAAGATTGTTAAAATTCCTATATCATTTTTTGCAAATCGAAAAAATTATAAAGAAAGAACTTATATGCTCAAAGGAGATCTAATTGGTGTAGGAAAATTTAATTATAAAAATCCTAGTGGTAGCAAATATGTAATTTTCGGAGCTAGTTCACATATTATACAGCATTTTATAGATAGGGTTTACAACATAGGTCTTATGGCACCTAATTGTCGACGAATAACATGTGAAGATATTAAAGATAAAATAATTAAATAATTTTAAAGAGTAATATAAAATAATCACAAAAAATGTCTTGGTGAAAGTTATACAATGGAAGAATATACTAAAGCCGGAAGAACAATTGTTGAGACTTGTTCGCGTTTAATGACAAAGGAAATAGCAACAATTATAACTGATAAAAAAACTATTGAAATTGGTAATATAATAGAAAAATGTGCAGAAAATATAGCAAAAGAAGTTCATTTTCATGTTTTGGAAGAGTATGCTGATAGACCATTAGAAGAAATACCTAAAGAAATTAAGAAAGACGTTAAAAATACCGATGTTACTTATTATGCTGCTCAATCAAAACCGGGAGAATTACAAAAATTCAGGGGACCTTTAGTAATGCTTGCCACATTTTCAGGAAGAGAAATACATATGCCTAATATTGAAGATATCATTATGAGAACTGGAATGCAAGCTAATTACTTCACAATCGCTTCTTTAACATATTTAATAACTGGTATGGCTATAAATTCCAAAACAGCTAAAGTAATGTCGCCCAATGGTACAAACCTTAAAATTGAATTATCAAATAAATTGAAATGGGTACCTGATACTGGTCTATTATGGTATAAAAGCATGTGGGGAAATTTACCTGCAGGTGAAGCTTTTACATGTCCTAAAAACGTAGAAGGTATTATGGTTGTTGATGGTATATTAGGTGATTTTTTTAGTGAGAAATTTGGAACTCTTGAAAATTCACCTCTAACAATACCGATTTCGAATTCTAGAGCAGATATTCAAAAAATTCACTGTGAAAATGAAGAATTATTAGAAGAATTCAAAAACTACTTACAACAAGATAAAAATGCAAATAGAGTAGGAGAATTTGCTTGTGGTACCAATATCTCATTAGAGAATTTTGTAGGTAATCTTTTACAAGATGAAAAATTTCCAGGGGTTCATATTGCTTTCGGAAGTCCATATCCACAACTAACAGGAGCAGATTGGGCCTCGATTGGGCATGTGGATGGGATTATGAAAAAATGTTCACTGTGGTTTGATGATACTCTTATCATAGAAAGTGGAAAATTCAGAGTAAAGGATGCCTTAACTCTTGATTAAAGATAACTGCATTTATAATGTAAAAAATGAACTGGTTAATTAGTACTAATTAAAAAATAAGCATAAAATTCATTTAAACTGATATATAATTTCTATTAAAGATAATGTTTTAAAAAGTTTTGATTTGGCCCTTGACGGTCGGAGTGGTCTCTGACGCTGGGCTTCAAACCCAGTTATCCTGCGGAGGGATAGGGGTTCGATTCCCCTCGAGGGCCGCCATTTCAAATGAAATAATTGTGATGATAAATGGTAGACTTCGACAATATTATTAATTTCTTTAAAAGCTCACTTATTCCAGATAATATGCTTAATAGAGGTCAAGTGGTTTTAAATAATTTCCTAAAACCGATAAAATTACTTTTTGAACAGAAGAATGTACCTAAGGATCCTTGGAGTGATGAGCAAATTGAATTTTTACTTCAAATCCTTTCAAATATGGATACTGATAAAGATGCTAATGCTGCTAGAGTAGGTGAAAGAGAAGCAAGAATCGTGTCAAAATTACATCTTAAAACCTCTGCAGGATTTTGTCATGGAGTAGGTAGAAGTGGGTTTTTAACAGCTCCACAACCTAAAGCACCTGGAGGGTCGATAATGTATGAAATCTCTAATTATTTGGCTCGAAATCTATTAAAAAATTTTGGATTACCTAATATAAAAGAAGCAATTATAGTGCCTTTATGCACGGGTATGTCATTATCTTTATGCCTAGGTGCTTTAAGACCAAATTGGGAAAAAGATAAGCTAATTCATAAAAGGACTGTGTTATTGCCTCAAATAGATCATAAATCATTATTAAAATCGATTGATTTAATGGGCTTTAGCACAAAAATTGTCAAAGGAAAAATTTTTGGCGATGCCGTTAGAGTACCTATTGAAGACATAATAAATAATTTCGATAGTGATTGTTTTGCTATTTTATCAACAACGAGTTTTTTCCCTCCTAGAGAACATGATGAAATCAAAGAAATTAGTAAATTTGCAAAAGAAAATAAACTTGTACATATTGTTATAAATGCATATGGTGCTCAAAGCCCTGAATGGATGAAATTAATTAGAACCGCAATAGATGCTGGAAGGGTAGATGCGGTAATTCAGTCAACTGATAAAAATTTTCTTACACCCGTCGGGGGAGCAATAATAGCGTCCTCAAATAAAGAAATCATTACCAAAATTAGCCAGACTTATGCAGGTCGTGCTTCAGCTACTCCAGTTGTTAATTTTTTAATTTCAGCTCTTTCTTTAGGTATTAATGGATATCAAAAATTGATTGATGGACAACAAGAAAATCGTAAAATATTAGAAGAAAAACTTGAGTTATTTGCAGAAAAAATTAATGAAAAAATTCTTGATGTTTATAATCCAGTAGCAGTAGCAGTATCTTTAAGAAATTTAAAAGAAGAGCAGTTATATGCCCTTGGAGGTGCTTTATATAATTTACGGGTTACGGGTCCAAGAGTCTATAATCCAAAAGAAACGGCATTTGGAACATGCTGTGAAAATTATAAAACCCCTTATATTGTCATGAATGCTGCCATAGGTGCAACAACGAAAGATATCGAATTAGCTGTCGAACGATTTGAAAAAGCCTACTATCAAATAATTCAATAACCTTCTTAAGTTAAAATTCTGAATTTCTATTCGAATCGAAACAAAAATATATAAAAAATAGAAGTACTATATTTTAATCAACAATATAAGAATAAATTCATAATTGAGTGTTTTTTTTAATTATGGAAAATCGACTACTTACTCAATTTAATGATGTTATTTCTTCTCAATGGCTTTTCAAACAAATTGAAGTACCTTACAACCCATTGAGTCCCCGAGAGTTATTTGAATTAGCGTATCATACATCTAATTCAGTTATTATGAGAAATATTTATATCAAGTTATCATCAAGTGAAACTTCAGGGGGTTCTAAAGCTATCTTATATTCAAACAGTAAAAAATTTACTTCTATCGAAGCTCTAAATGATCATTTAAGAATCACAAAATACTTTAGTGTAGGAAAAACTGGAGATAAAGTTATTACCGAAATTCAACCAACTCTTATAAGAAGGAAAGATATTTTTACAAAGAAAAGCAAAGAAATTCAAGCACAAATTCTTAAAGCGATTTTAGTAGAACGAAAAATTGATGAATGTGTTAATCTAGTAATGTTAAAAGATATCAATCGAAAGATTTATTTTGCTATTGGGGATGCAAGAGAAAGTGCAGCAGTTGTTCCCTTATTCATGGAAGCTGAAGGTTCAAATTTAGTCCAGTTAGCTTTAAATAAATGGATGGAATCAACCCAACGACTAGAACAGGAACATACATTTCCAGAAAATCTTATGGCTGGATTGTTAAAAAATTTAACTCAAATTAAAAAATGGCTTCTTAATTTAATCTCTTCTCACTTAGATAAATAAAAATTATTCTAAAATAAGAACCGTTTTTATATTATTTGAGAATATATCTAAATGGTACCTAGATATATATGAACAAGCGTAAAATTAATGTTTCACGAATATTGAGTTTAATTTAAGCATTAAAATTACAATGCTAATTAAAGAAAGTGCGCCATCCGGGAATTGAACCCGGGTCACCGGCTCACTTCAGCTAAACTTAGCCATGGAAGGCCGGAATCATAACCCCTAGACTAATGGCGCTTGATTTAAAGAATAGTTTAAGATCAAAAATCTATCATTTCTTTTAACTTTAGTGATTTATTGAATATCATAATTTAATTCATAGTAGCTAATAATTTTATTAATCACAACCCATGCATCTAAACGGTATTGGGAAATAGAAATTACATTATTTGATAAACTTAAAATTTCTTTTGAGAAATTACTTTTTTGAAATCCCCCTATAATCGCTATATAATTTTTTGCTAAATCTTCTGAAAATAAGTCTTGATAGTTGGTCATTAGCTTGCCCTTAGTTGAAAATAAAAAAATTTCTGGAAATTCAAATGTATTTATAAGTTCTTTTAATCCTCCGTTAAAGGAACTTATTAATTTCGAAAATTCTATTTCTATAGTACCATTTATTAGTAGCTTAGCCATTAATCCTTTAAATCGGTTGAAATTTCTAGCAATCCTAACTTCTGGATTAACTTCAAATATTTTGTTATTAATTGTATGAAAAAAAATTTTTAAATTTCTAGTTTTATTTAATGGTGAACCTAAAGCATTAAGTAGACATAAATGAGTTATATCGGGACGACCTCTTTTTTCTGAATTTTTTAATTTTGTCATAGCAGAATGATGAAGTGCAGTATCTAAAAGTTGTGAAGAATATATTTTAGGAGAAAAGTTTCTTTTTATAGCTGAGTGATTTCTAATTTGCTTTGGGATAAGCTCTATCCCACATTCTACTAAAATAATGATTAATGGCATACTTATCAAATTATATTTTATAATTATTTATATCCTTATTGCTTATTTTTTACTTTTATAAAAAATCTTGTAGTTTTACCACAAGATAGGCATGTTAAGGAAACATGAGAACCTTTGCCTTTTTTTGACTGTAACCTTATTCTAAAATTCATTCCTGGATATAAGAACTTTTTACATTTATGACATATTCTTTTTTTCCATTCGGGAGGAATTTTCAAATTTGCTCTTGCCGCATATCTCCTAGCTAAATTTACATATCTATTTGCTAAATCTTGATTGTTAGGAAATATATTGTGAGCTCTTTCAAATAGATATATCATCCGGCTTTTTGCAATTTGTTTGACAATATTTTTATAATTGGGCATTTTTATTTAGAATACATTACTTTCTTTTGTCAGTTTGAGTTTTTGAAATAATTATTATATTGCCTCTTACATCCAATAGATATGAATTAGTTTTTTCAACAATCTTTTTAGCTAAATCATTAATATTTGATTTATTAGCAATGGATCTTAAAGCCTTGATTTTAATAATTTTATATTTTCTTAATAATTGATGTATAAATTGAATAAATTCTTCTGAAATTCCTTTCTTTCCTAATATGCAATGTGGGTCACTTAGTAAAACTCGTTTAAATTGTTCAGTATAGCCCATTTTTTTTCCGAAAACAATAAAATTTTTAATTTTGACTTGATTTTATAAAGTATCAAGATTTATGAATTTAGTATAATATAATAGCATGTCGATTTACCTTATAGAACCCAGTAAATTTATTCAAATTTTGGCAGAGAAACTAAAGGAATTTCCCGAAATTAAACCACCAGTAGGGAGCGAATTTTGGAAAACAGCTTCCTTTAAAGAGTTAGCACCTGCTGACTCAGAAAACTTTTGGTATATCCGAAGTGCTTCCGTATTGAGAAAAGTGAAAAAACATGGACCAATTGGAGTAAATAAACTTAGAAAGCACTATTCAGGAAGAAATAGAAAAGGTAGTGGTTTACACCACTCATCAAAAGGAAGTGGGAAGATAATAAGAGTCATATTACAACAATTGGAAAGAGAAAATTTGGTAATGAAAGATGGTAAAATGGGAAGAAAAGTTTCTCCTGAAGGTACTAGCTTACTAGAGAGAACAGCACATTCTATTTTAAGAAAAAAAGTTTAAGTATTTAAAAAATATCAATTGGGGGGTTAAATTGAGCAACGATGAAGAGTTAGATGCAATCAAACGTAAAAAATTAGAAGAATTAAAGCAACAAGCAGCACAACAGCAAATAATTGAAGCTCAAAAAAAGGAATTTGAGAGTAAAAAGTATCAAGTAATGCGAAAAATTTTATCTCAAGAAGGGAGGCAAAGATTAGAAAATATTCGAATGGTTAAACCCCAATTTGCTGAACAGATAGAAATACAATTAATTCAATTATTTCAATCTGGACAACTAAGAGGAGCAACCCCATTACCAGATAAAGCATTTAAAAAGTTATTAGAACAAATATCTTCACTTGGAAGAAAAAAAGAATATAATATAAAAAAATAGTATTAAAAAATTTTAATTACAATATGTAGGGATAGTCATAAATGGCACGCAATAAAGACTTAGCTTCTAAACTAAGACGAGCTAAGAATATGAAACAAAATAAGTCAATACCAACTTGGATTGTTAGAAAAACAAATGGTACGGTTAGAAATAGCCCTTACTCGAGAAGAACATGGAGAAATACAAGGTTAAAAAGAGATTAAAGTTCAATTTAGAAATATTACTTTTAAGTGAATTAAAATGGCAAAAAAAGGAAAAGATATAAGTTTAGATGACTTAGAAGAAGAATTAGTTGAGGATGAGTTAGAAACAGAAGAATCTGGGGAAGAAATAGAAGAGATTGAAGAGTTTAGTTTAGATGAAATATCTGAAGAAGAAGAAATCAGCGAAATTTTTGAAGAAGAAATTGAAGAAATTGAAGAGGAGGAAGCTCCAAAAGAAGAAATTATTGATGAAAGAATATATATTGTTCCCCTTGTAAAAGCAAGAAGAGGTCCAAGAAATAAAAGATCAAAAAAAGCTATTAGGTATCTAAGAGAATATATGACTCGCCACTTTAAACCTGAGTCTTTAGTTATTTCACAAGAAGTGAATGAAAAAATTTGGGAACGTGGTATTCAAAAACCACCAAGAAAGATAAAGGTGAGAGTTACAAAAAATATTGATGGACTCTGTGTAATATATTTGGCTTAAACGTTGAGTTTTTAAGCAATTTTAAAATAATATATTCTTTTAATAATATTCTAGTAGAAAAAGTATAATCATAACGATATTTCACATGGCAATTTTAAGATCTCAAGTATTTGGGAAGAGTTTAATAGGTGTTTACTTAACAAGTAACAATTCTTATGTTTTATATCCTCCCACCATACAAAAAAATACACTTCAAAAGTTTAAAAAAGTATTTGATAATCCCTTTTATCCACTTACTATTAATAATTCCACATTATTAGGAGTATATACAGTATCAAATAAATTTGGAATTATTGTCCCTTATATTATAAAAGATGAGGAACTTGACAAATTAAAACTACATCTTAGTGAATTAGATAATTCCTCAGAAATAGGCATTCTAAAATCAATAGATAATGCATTTGGAAATCTCATCCTTTGTAATGATAAAGGGGCTATAATTAGCTCTTTATTAAAAAGTTATAGGAAAGATATAGAAGATATTTTAAGTGTTGAGACTGTGATTTATGAATTTGCCGATAATTATCTTCCTGGTTCAATTTCATTAACAAACAATTATGGTTGTCTAGTTCATCCTCTATCTACAGATGAGGAATTAGATTCTATTTCAGCAGTATTAAAAGTCAACGAGATAGATGTATCTACTGTAAATCGCGGGATTCCTTATCTTTCTTCAGGTGCAATAGTTAATGATAATAGTGGTATTTTTGGAATAGATTGTACTGGTCCAGAGATGATGCGCTTAACTAATGTATTAAATATATAGATTAAATTTAATTTTAAAAATTTTTATGTTGTTTTAAACTCACCTTGATAAAAAAAGTACTTTAAATTAATTTGAAAATCTAAATATAAACTAAAATACAAAGTTTAATATTTTTGAAATAATTATCAATTTTAAATTCATGGATACCTTGGTTATAAAAGTTTATGTCAAATATAAAAATATATAGAATTATCGGCAGCTATAGTAAAAACCATAAGAAATATTTATTTCGTAAAGAAGTGCGTGCATTGAAAGAGGAAGACGCTCTTGAAAAAGTTTTATGTCAGATCACTTCTATTGGCATTTTAAGACGCCAAATTACAGTTCAAGAAACTAAAGAGATAAGTGTAGAAGAATCTCAAGATTATCTTATCCGTGAATTGTCTCAATAATTTAAATAATTTTCCTCAACGTTTTGATAAAAGTGGTAAACTCTCAAGAAAGTCAAGAACAATTAATGAAATTTCGTTATTTAAGGGAGCAACGTGAAATGCTTCAAGGACAATTAGAAATTATCAATGCATCACGAGCAAATGTGATGAATTCCAAAATTACTTTAGAAAATTTAAAGGAGGGCGTAAAAGATAATGACGAAATTTTAGTTCCAGTTGGAGGGATAGTAAATATTAGAGCATCTATAAAAGAACCAGAAAAAGTATTAATTGCCGTTAATCAAGATGTTGTAATCGAAAAAGATTTAGATACTGCGATTGAATTTCTTAATAAGATAATTGAACAACATAATAAACAAAATGAATTTTTGAGAACCCAAATACAAAATTTAGATATATCTTTAAATGAAATCTCTCAAATTATTCAAAGAGATATTATTCAAAAATAAGCTTGTCTTATATTTAATCTTTTTATAATTTCAGATAATTAACGTGGAGAAATAGATGCTTGAAAAATTAAGAAATACATTTTCAATTTTTGTTAAAAAAACTCTAACTGAAAAAAAGTTAGATGACACTATTAATGAATTAAAACTTTTACTTGTAAGTAATGATGTTGCTATTGATACTGCTGATGAAATCTGTAAAATGATAATAGAATCTTTTAAGGGGGAACAAATAGGTCGTTTAACCTCAACTAAGAAAATATTGTTTGACACATTAAGAGAAGTCATAACAAATATTCTAACACCCGAAAAAGAAATTGACATTTTAGAAGAAATTAATAAAAAGAATGAAAAAAATTTGCCATATGTTATTGTATTTTTAGGCGTAAATGGTACAGGAAAAACAACTACAATAGCAAAAATGGCACATTACTTAAAGAAACACGATATTTCATGCATCAGTGCGGCAGCTGATACTTTCAGAGCTGCTGCTATAGAACAATTGACTTATCATATGGAAAATGTAGGAGTAAAAGTCATTAAACATGAATATAAATCTGATCCTGCTTCAGTCGGTTATGATGCAATTGAGCATGCTATAGCTAAGAAAATAAATGTTGTATTAATTGATACTGCAGGTAGACAAGTTACTGATAAAAACTTAATGATTGAAATGCAAAAAATATGCAGAGTTGCAAATCCAGATTTAAT
>JBHLNY010000101.1:0-10791 GCA_048941065.1 Promethearchaeota archaeon | reverse complement strand
TTTTTTCTTTATGATTTTCAAGAAGTTTGGCTAATATTAACAATGAATACCTTTCGAGCAGCATTATTTGCGTTTCAATTACCAGCAGTTCAATCGCTTATCCCTGTTATGGTTCCAAAGGATAACCTAAGTAGAGTTAATGGAGTTAATTTCTTATTTTCTGGGGTAATTTTTACTGTAGGTCCAATGATCGCTGCAACGCTTCTCTCATTATTTTCTGTCACACAAATTTTTCTACTTGATATTGTAACGTTTTTGATTGCAATTATCCCATTAGTGCTTATAAAGATCCCTACAGTGCATAGGAATAAAGAAGAAACCATGGAAAAATCTTTTTTTAAAGATTTCAAAACGGGTTTATTAACGATTAAAATGATTCCGGGATTATTTGCTATGATCACATTTGCAATGGTATGGAACTTTGTCCATAGACCTTGGGCCGTATTAATGCCCTATTTTGTAAAATATACACATGAAGGGTCAGCTTTCCATCTTGCTATGTTAATGACTTCAGGTCAAATTGGAAACGTCACCGGATCTGTGATTATGTCAATTAAAAAAACTTGGAGGCATAAGATAAAATTAAATATACTTGGTGGATCGATATTTTTCGCTTGTATGATACCTGCGATTCTTGCACCTAAAGGGAATTTCATTCTTATGATGATATCTCTTTTTCCTGCATGGGTTCTTTTTCCAATCACAGTTTCCACATATTTAGCAATTTTACAGACTGTTGTTTCTAAGGATAAAATCGGGAGAGTAATGTCTATTGATCATATGATTTCAATGGCAATAGCCCCAATTGGAGCGCTTATTGCTGGACCATTAGCAGAATTTATGGGAATAGTTAACTTACTTCTTGTCTCCGCGATAATCGGTATAATATTTCCTTACATTGTATGGTTTTTCACAAAAATAAGACAGCTTGAAATAATTGACAGAGAAAAGATGGCGCAATCTGAAGAAATCATAGAAGTTGCAGAAGTACCAGAAATTATCCAAGTTGCCGAAACTATAGAATAAAAAATTATATTTTTACTTTCTAATTTTTAATTTACTTTACTATAATTAAAGCATATTAATAACTTTAAATGGGACATCATTTAAAATTTCTTTAATTACTTTTTTAAATTCATCGGAAACTGGTTTGAACCCATCTAACGTATAATTACTAACAGAATAATGATCAGGCTTAACTTCTATTAAGAATTCTTTTAAATTTTCTATGGTTTCTATATTATCATTAATACCACTCAAGAACATCGTATAGATTCCTAGTTTTCCTTTGAAAAATTTTCTAAATTCTTTAATTCCCTCTAATACGTCTATAGCTTCTATAGATTCTGGACATTTATTAATTTGTGAGAAATTCAATAGATCAACAGTGTTCAAATTAATTGCAATTAAATCGCACCCATAGAAATCTTCTCTGACAACTTTATCTTGAAAAATGGCGCAATTTAAATAAACTCCAATTTTCTGATTTGGATATTTCTCTTTAATCATTTCTAAAATTTGTTTAGAATTCGAATATTCTATAGAGTTTCCTATTCCTTTAAACCAAAATAAATCAGGAATACCTCGTTTTTTAACACAATCTTTGATTTCATTGAATATTTCCTCAGTAGGGTTAAAAATGTTAATATCCTTAGAACATGAACTAAAATCAACTGATAAAAGTGTTCCAAAATTAAAATTAAATTCAATTGTTTTTACAAATCTGTAATCCATTAAGATCACACATTTTTCTTTGTCTTTTCAATAGTTTCTAATAACTGGTATAAATTTTGAGGTTTATTTTTCTGTGGATTTTTCAAATAGTACTCTTTCGGTTGGCAGCATTTTCTCCTTAAGTAATTGTTCCTTTTTATAAAATTCCTTTGCTTTTTCAAAATTTCCAAGCTTCTCGTAAGATTTCTTCATTCTTCTATAAGTCTCAAGTACAAACCATCCTGTAGGATTTAATTCTATGGCTTTTTCAAATTTTTTTATAGCTTCTTCATATTCTCCAAATTCCATAAAGATTTGCCCATAGGTGTCGTAAGCATTTCCATCATTTGGATCAAGGTGTATCAATTCTTCGATGGTCATTATTGCTTCTTCTCTTCTTTTGATTTTAGCTGACATCAACGCTTTATTATTAATTAAAGGTTTACTCTCAGGATCTAACTTAAGTACTTGATCGATTGCTTTTAATCCCTCTCCAAAATCTTTTAACTTATAACATACAAATGATTTCATTTTGTATAAATCTACTTTGCGATGGGGAAATTTCTCTACGGTACTATCAATAAGCTTTAAAGCTTCGTTTTCTCTATCACTTGTTAATAAGTTATAAATTTTTGTAAAATATAGAATAATCTCATTTGGATTAATTTCAATAGCTTTATTTAAGGCAATAAGCGCATCATCATATGCTGAAATTTGATGTAAAATAAAACTTTTGAATCCATAATATTTAGTTCTATTGAATTTAAGAGGATCATGTGAAATTGTTTTATCAATCGTTCCTTTAAACATGTCAATATTGACATCTTCTGAATTAAAGTTATATATGAGATTGTAACCATGTACCATTGATTTAATTAGAAAGGAAGTGACATGATTAGGATAAAGAATAAGTATTTTCTTTGTAATAGTTAAAGCTTTTTCATATTTTCCACGACCTAAATATGAATATACTAAAATAAAAAATGCTGCAGTATCTATGCGAGTATTCTTCTTAAAAATATTATATTCTATTTCTCCTCTTATCACATTTTTTGCTTCTTTATATCTTTTCCACATACATAGAGTAATCGCTTTTAAAATTAAAAGTTCCTTATCCTTTGGGTTCAATCTAATTGCTTCATCAATTAGTTTTAAAGGTTTATCACCATTTTTCAGACAGGCGTTGCTATCACCAATATAGATTAAAACTTTAGCCCGTAATAAATAAATATTATTTGGATCTTCAGATAATGCCTCATCTGCTACTTTTAAAGCTTCATCAAGTTCATCTTTCTTAATTAAAATTTGTATCTTTTGACAAGTCAATGACATATCGTTGGATATGTCTAACCCTGCTTCTACTATTTCTAAAGCTTTATTATATTCATCAATTAAAAAGAAGGTGATTGACCGAAATAAATATCCAATATATTCATTAGGGAAGAATTCAATAATTTTATTTGTTATATCAATAGATTCCTCAAAATTAAAATAACTCGTTGAAATTATATCACTCAAAATTAGGCTTTCAATTTCATCCAATTCATCGTAATAATCCTCAAATAATTTCTTAGCTTTTATTACTTTTCCCTTATTCAATAAGTCTTCAAATTCACTTAAAAATTGTTGATTAATCGGATTAAATTTATCTTTAAATGTAGTCATCCTCATAAAATTCAATTTTGAAAAATAAAAAACATCTAAGGTTTGAAATATCGAATGTTCCATCCTATACGAAGATTCATCAATCTCAGCTTGAGTTCGAACAGAAAGCATTGAATATGCTTGGAATTCTTCCGAAATTGTTTGCCAAATTAAACCTTCCAATTTAGAAGTGCTATCTATTAACTTTTCTTCAGTTTCAATTTTGTATGCTAAATATTTGATATATTCTGGTAAAAATTTTCTTAAAGAATCCTTTAAATCATCATGAAATAAATTGATACAGATTTCATTCATAACTTCTTTAATTATATTGTTTATGTCCAAATTTGGAACTTTCTCGCTTGTATCTCCATCTAATTTGTTTAAATATGTATATTTTGTGATCTTTTCATCTATTATCGCTCTTAACATGCGCTCTAATTTTTCATTTGCCTGGAAGTAATATTCTCTGTCAGGAAAGACCTCTAACTTAAAAAATTTTGTATCATAAAAATCTTGATCGACTATTTTTTCAATAAAAAAGTTCAAGGTATTCTTGTTAAGATTGTACTCTAAACAAAATTTGTCGCGTGATATATAGTCAGGATAACAATTAGGATGATTAATAGAAAGAAATAAAAGAATTTTGTTGAATTCCTCTCTATCGTCAATTAAAGTATCTACTTTTAAATAACTTAATTTAAGTACATTGTTAAGGAACCGAAATTTAATGTCATCATTATTTATATCATATTTTTCAAAAAATTCATTTGTGCTTCGTGTAATTACCTCAATTCTCTTACTTTCCTCCTCCAAAATAGATTGTCTATCTAAATCATATAACTTTAGTACATTAAAGTATTCAGTTCTTCCTAAAGATGTTATAACATATTCTTTATTTTCTTTCTTTATTGATCCACTATCCATCAAAGAATTCAAAGTTTTTGACAAAGAAGATTGATTAATTGATAGCGGTTCTTCAATAAAATCACTCCATTTACAAGAATTATTATTATAAAGCATCCAAAGAATCCAATGATCATAATTCCTTCGTTCTGTAATCACGCTAGGAGGATAGTTTAAACTTTTCCCCACTTCTTTTGCTTTTGATAATTCAAAAAATTTATTTTTACCATTATCCGTAATAGTATAAACCTTTCTCTTTCTTCCTTGAATTTCTTTTGAAATTTTTTTAATATAATCTTTTTGCATTAAGCGTTTCAGTTTATTAGATAGAGTGGATTGAACCATACTTATTGGTTCCTGAGTAAAGTGGGACCACTCTAATTCGTCATTATAATATAACATCCAAAGTATTATATGACTAAAATTTGGTTTTTTAATCTTTGATGGCTGAATTATCTCTTGTGGGGGAAATGATATAGATTCTGGTATACCCATTATTTATCCACATACAAATTTTTTTTCTTATATATAATTAATAGTACTTCAATTTAAAGTTTTTGCATCAGATGTTGGTATGGACTCTTATTGTAATACAGACTTCATTGTGAAGTTCATAGTACAAACCTATAAATGAATAGCAATCTGATTAAAAATTAAGGAAAAAAAAGAAAAAAAAGGTTAAAAAAAATGGTCCAAGTATTAGAAAAAAGGGAATTAGATAAGGTAATTATAATAGTTCCCGAGTTAGAGGAAAAAGTAGAACAAAAGCTTGAAAAGAAAGCTAAAAAAGAGGTTAAGAAAAAGGCAGCAAAATTAGCGAAACAGGCGAAGTATCATCAGGAGCTAATATGCGTTAAAAAGCTTAAAAACAAGCTAGATGCGCAAATGTATAGAAGCCGAAATATTGCTTTTTAAATTATATTTTTTTGTATTTATAATCATGCTTATAAGTTTAATCAAACAGAAAAAAAAACAAAAAGAGGCAAAAATATGAATAAAAAAAGGTTGGAGAGAAGGGATGTAATAATTATCAAAAATACGTTAAATGGCAACCATCTTAGAATTTTTTAACTAAATTTTTTTTAATTTTTAATTATTTCATGTTCATTTCATTATCAACTCTCTTTTCCATTTCCGTATTGTCCACCTTCCGTTTGTAAGGGTACGGGTGAGTTTTTTAAAACTCACCCCCCTTACGGTTATGGTGAGACATTTTGGCGGAATTCAGGAGGAGGAAGGAATCAAATAAAAAAATAGTGAATTAAGAGAAATGAGTAAGCCAAGGTTAAGGTGTATAAGATGTGGCAAGGAATTTAAGTTGAATTTTACCGATTGTGTAGCTCTTTGTAGGAAGTGTCGCATGAGGGGTACAACAGAGCGGTATAAGAGGAGATGGGGAAAAATTATTTGAACTATTGCCAAATAATAATTATTATACCCTCATATATTCAATTTTTGAATTTTTATAGATTATAACATTTTATATTTCGAAAGCAGAAGTTGACATTGAAAGGTTTAATAACATTAACTAAACTCTTTTAATCTTATACTAATTTCAAGAAATGGAAGGATTTAAAAGGAAATTTGATTAATCTATGGCAATTATTACATTTGAAGCTTTCACGACCACATAGGCTTCATTTCCTTCCTTTAAGCCTAAACGTTCAGCGGAACTTTTTGTAATAATAGAAACCATCTCAACTCCATCCGCAATTTCAATAATAATCTCAGAATTAACTGCTCCATGGGTAACCTTTGTAATTTTTCCTTTTAATACATTTCGAGCACTTATATTTTTCATAATTATTGGTAAAACATTTGAAAATTAAAAATTATGGTCTATAAATTATTAATCTTTCCAATGATAATACAGCTCTCCTCATCACTATGATGTTGAATAAGAAGAGCATATAACTAGGTATGAGGGGTACAATGGTACATTACAAGAGATGGTTAGGGAAAATTATTCAAAAATTCTTTTGTCTTCTTATTTTTGAATAATGGATAATTATATAATTATGCTAGATAGGAAAGTATTAAAGGTGTTCTTGAAGTTTATCTTTAAGTTTTAAGGCCTTCTTATAATTATTTTCTATTTTTAATGAATTCAAGCATGCTTCTGATGATTTATGATATCTTTTATGATTATAATAGATTTTTGCAAGAAAATACCATGCATAATGGTTTGATAGATTTTGTTTTTCACTTTCTAATATTTCCTCAAATAATTTTAATGCTTGGTCGTAGTTTGCGTTAATCTTTAAGCAAATTATATTTGCCTCGATAGCTTTATTATAATCTTCTTGATGGTAATATACTTTAGCTAAGTTATACCATGTACTACAATCTTTTGGTTCCAACTCCATGGAGTACCATAATGCCTCAAGAGCAAATTTATAATGACCTAAAGCGCAGTAAAGGATGCCTAGATTCTTCCAGGCAATACTATAATGAGGATTGTATTTTATAGACTTATATAAAGAATCGAATGCTTCACTATAATTACCCATACTATAATGTGTAAATCCAAGATTACTCCAAGAATATCCAAAACTCAGATCACAATCAATGGCTCGATTAAAAGCTTCTAATGCAAGATCATAATCACCTGTTAAATTATAAATAAATCCGATATTATTCCAGACGAATTTATCCTGAGAATTTATATCCATTGCTTCCCGACAAGTCTTTATAGCCTTATCATATTTTTCATGCAATCCATAAGCTAAACCAAGGAAAGATTTAATTGTTGAATTATTAGGATTGATTTGCGAAGCAATTTTAAATGCTTTAATAGCTTTTTTATATTTACTTAATTTATAATATGCCATCCCAAGGTACGTGGATATTATCTCTTCATTCGGATTTAATTTAAGAAATTTTTCATAAGCTTTTATTGCCTTTTTATAATTGGCCTTATTATAATATAAAGATCCAAGATCTATCCATGTATAATAGTCCTCTAATTCATCTTTAAGAGTATGCTTCAATATTTTTATTGCTTTGTTATAATCCTCTATTCCTCGATAAATTAACAATTTCTGTCCACAATTCTTGCAAAAATGAGCGTGTATTGAACTTTCGGAATATCCGCAAATTGGACATTTAATAATGTCAATATTTTTTTCTAATTTCAATAACATTCCACGGTTTTTAGCATCTAATTTTGGAATTTTAATTCTCTTCTTGTTTTGAAATTTTGAAAATTTTGATATATTCATATCATAAGGTTTATAAAGTTCTTTATGTTTTATTGAGCGTTTTAGTTTCGATTTGTATGATTTTTCAGCTTTTAATTTTTCAATCAAGTATTCCATATCTGAATAATCAATATCTTTTAATTCTTCACTTATATCCTTTATTATCTTAATAGGATCTTTATAGTCTTCCATTTTGGATTTAACTTCATCAATAATTTTATTTCTAATATTTTGTGCCTTCTCTATATTATCACCAACTTCCTCAATTTTTTTCAAACCACGCTTCACTTTGTCAATAATCTTTTCTTTCATGCTTAATTTCACTTTAAATTCGAAAATAATATTCTATTAAATCAATTTTGGATTTTTTGCATGATGTTTAGGATTTTTACTTATGTATCTATATGTTTATTTGATATAAAAAAATTTATTTAAAATTGGAATTTCAAAAATTTTTGGTAAAATTTATTTTATTTTATTAGAAGATTCAACTAGTGTGAAATTTCACACTAAAGTAAACCAACTTTAAAAGATATGTTTAATTTAACTAAGCAAATAATTATTGTTTTATATGCCTATTTAGTTATAAAAAGTGTTTATTCAGATGAAAGTAGAGAAATCTAGTCAAGATCTTGAAAATGAAGTAATTTATTCTGGTCTTTGTATTCATTGTGGAAGTTGTAATGCTTTTTGTCCACATATGGATTTCAATCGGGAAACTGGAGAGGCTTATGTGGTTGACGAATGCTCTGAGACAGTAGGCCTATGTTATAATGCATGTCCGAGAACTTTCCTTCCTATTACTGAAATTGAGCAGGAATTATTTGGTCAAACACGCGTTGATCTAGCTGTTGGTGTTTATAAAGACATTATACAAGTTAAATCTGGTAATAAAGATGAGATTTTATATAATTTAGCATTAGCAGCTTTTGAATCAGGCGTTATTAAACATATGGTTTTAAGTGAACCTAAAAGCAAAAAACCACCTGTAGCGTTTCCAGTAGTAGTTGATAGTGCAAAAGATGCTAAGAAATATATACCTAAAGCCACCATGGATAATGCAGGTCCATTAATTACTGGTATAGGGAAAGCATATTTGAATAAAAAACGAGATATTGGTATTATAGCGAACCCTTGTCATATACAAGGTTTAGCAAAGATACTCGTTAGTGATTTTAACACTGGTGCGGAGCGTACTTCGCTAAGAATAGCATATGCGTGTTCTTCTGGTGGTATGACTGGATGTAAATATTGCACAGATTTTGCTGGGGAATTTTCAGATATTTCTTATTCACCATGGGGTGCTCCGAAAGGATCAGGCGAGGCTTTTCTAATTATTAGAACTAGTGTTGGGCAAAAAGTCGTAGATCATGCAATTAAGAATAAGTTAATTGAAGTGACAAATCCAAAACCCGATCTTAGCGAAATGAAAAGATTTTTAAATAAAAAGCGAAAGAAAAATTTTATAAATTTAATTGGTAGGGATTTAATTACCGCAAAGTATTTAAAATTAAATTTAGATGAATTAAAAGATATAATAGAATAAATAATAAGATGTTATTTTAAATTTCTTTTTTTTTTTTTATTGAGCATCTGTATTAAGCTTAAAATTGTGCCTTTATTCTTTTCTTCTCTATTATAGCCTTAGTCAATGTTTCAAAAATGATTTTATTATTTAAGCCCGATTTAGACGAGGTTTCAAAAACATGAGAAATATGATACTTATTTTTAAATTCGATTGCTTCAATAAATTCTACAGATCTTCTTTGATCTGCTAAATCATGTTTCCCTCCAACTAAAACAAAAACTGGGTCAGTAGCATTATCTTTTACGATATAATACCATTCAAGTAAATTATCAAAACTTGTATGTCTTGTAATATCATAACATAACAAACAACCATTAGCACCTTGAGCATAATTTGGTAGAAAAAATCTAAAACGTTTCTCTCCTGCGAAATCCCATATCTGAAGCATAACCGTAGTATCTTCGTCTATGTCAACATCATAAGTTGCTAAATCTGTTCCTATGGTAATTTTTTGCTCGAGATAAAGCCCTGTTAATAACCTTTGAACCATAGTGGATTTGCCGACGCCTCCATCACCAACTATCACTACCTTATACAATAGTCGCTTTTTTTGAGACATTTTACTAGTTTTTGAAAAGCCTTTTCTTTATAATATAAATTTAGTTTTTAATATAATCTTATTCAATTTTCATTCTATCTTTTATTTTATTATTCAAAGCTTTAAGGTTTTCTACAATTTTAATTTTAATATTATAGGGTAATGTATTTAGTATTTCAGTTAATTTATCTGTATTAATATAATTAATGTCTCGATAATTTGAAACTAAAAATAGTGCTGTTAACGTAGGAGAAACAACAAAAATTACAAATGTTGTAAAAGATAAAGATATAGGTTCTGAACCTGTTCCTGGCAAGTTCAATTTTAAACCCGGAAGAAGATTATTGTAATCCATTGCTATGAATAAAAGGTTTAATATATTTAAGAGCAAAAAATTTAGAGTACTGACAATAGAAATTAACTTAAATTTATTGATTTTGAGATGAGAGATAATATTATTAAGATTAGCCGATATGTTAGTGTCCTTAATTTGAGAATTTTTGATTCTTAAATTATTGAATATAATCTCTAATTTTGAAAATTTCCATAAATCAATAAAAATCCAATAAAATCCGAAAGAATACGTAAATGTAAATAAAATATTGAAATAAATAAAATAAGCATCTGCCAAATGAGGGTGAAGTAATGATTCAGAACCTAACCAATAAAGAAGGATTAATAGAATAACCGAACAAAAGGTTAAACGATTGGCATGATTTCTTTCTAATCCAAGAGGATTATAAACAATCGATCCATTTGTAAACTCAGTACGCCATTTATTTACATTAATAATACGAAAAAATAGAGAGAAGGTGAATGTAATTAAGGGAAATAAGATTAGAAATATATTTTCCCATATTTGGCTAATAATTAGAACATAAAGAAAGCTAAATAAAAGCAAATCCCTTAATAGGGATTCATTAAATATTTCTTTTATTGATAAACTGTGGTTTTCAGAATTATTATCACTCATTTTTAAATAAGAATTAGTAGGTAAATTAAACTTTTTTGGTTATCTTGCTAATTATTTTTTGTTAATAGTTTCATTATTAAAGAGTTAAGCTTGTCTATGGTTCCAAACCTTTTCTTACTCTATATAATTAACTAAATGGGAAAAAAATGGACTAAATCATTTACCCTAAAAATTTAAATTAGTCATATTATTTTATTCCACAATATAAATCTAACATATTAATAATACT
>JBHLNY010000396.1:0-2711 GCA_048941065.1 Promethearchaeota archaeon | reverse complement strand
GACTACTACGAGATCGGCAACGAGATCGATTACGGCATCTGCGGGGTCTTTGCCGACGAGACCCAGCCCCGCGACGTTGCTTCGTTGCGGGCGTCCGTCTGGCCGGGCGAGGCCCGGCTCATCCAGGCCACCGTCGAGGGGGTGCGGGAAGCAGACCCGGAGGCTCGTTTCTTGCTGCACATCGCCGCGAGCTGGGACCCGACCTTCGCCGTCGCCTTCTTCCAGGCCATGACGGGTGAGGGGGTGGCGTACGATTACGCCGGGCTCTCCTACTACCCCTCGGCCTTTGGCGCGGTGGGTGCCAGCCGGCTGTGCGAGACCCTGGACCGATTGCGCGCGGAGGTGGGCAAGCCTGTCGTCATCGCCGAGGCCGCGTACCCGGCCGCGCCCATGACCGGCGGCATGTTCGAGGAGTGGCGCAACCCGCTCCCCGGCTACCCACTCACGCCGGCGGGGCAGGCCTGGTGGCTGGCGGATTTCCTGGCGGCGATGCGCGCCCGGGGCGACGTGTTGGGGGTCTACTACTTCAGCCCGGGGTTTTACTTCGGCGGCGAACTGTGGGGTCCTCTGGCCCTCTTCGACAGCGAGGGACAAGCTCGCCCGGCCGTGGCGTCCTTCGCCTCGTCCCCAGGCCGCTGAGCAGCCAGCATTGTGGGATGGATTGGCATCCAGTCAAGCTGGACGAACTGATCCGTACTCCTTCCCCTCCCGTCCCCCCCTTGGCAGAGATGGCCGCAACTTTCTCCCGGCCCGGCGGTATATACAGGTGAGAGAAGCACGAGCGACGAACGCGCGGGATTGGCGGTGGTACGAAGATGGGCATTGCTGCACCCCACGGGATACATACCCACCGCGTAACCTTCGCAAGGCGCCCAGTTCGTTGACAAGGAGGCAAGCGATGAAGCTGAGACAGAGGGGGCTGTGGCCGGCGCTGACGCTGTTCTTTCTCGCGCCCGCGGTAGGTGAGCTGCTCTCCAGTTCCGCGCCGCCGGTTGAGTTCTTCAACCCGGTCGTGTTGTTCTTGCTGGCCGCGCTCTACGGCAGCGGCGCCATCCTCATCCACGAGTTGCGGGTACACTGGGGCAAGGGCGGGCTCACCGCCCTGGTCCTGGGCGCGGCCTACGGCATCGTGGAGGAGGGACTGATGGTCAAGTCCTTCTTTGACCCGCACTGGATGGACTTGGGGTTGCTGGGCGCCTACGGCCGCTGGGCCGGCGTCAACTGGGTGTGGAGCCTGGGACTGACCGTCTACCACGCCGTGTTCAGCATCGCCATCCCCATCCTGCTGGTGGAGCTGCTCTTCCCGGCACAGCGCGATAAACGTTGGATCGGTCGCCGGGGCATGATCGGTCTCTCGCTCCTGCTCCTGGTCGACGGGTTGCTCATCTTTTTCCTGCTGACGCCCTATCGCCCGCCGCTCGTTCCCTATACGCTGTCCGTCGTCGCCGTGGTGGTGCTGTTCCTCGTCGCGCGATGGCTGCCAACGTGCCGGGAGTCGCGCCCTGACCACGTCCCGCCCCTCGACGGCCCTTCGGCAGGATCAGGATATCAGCTCAGGGCAGCGCGCCCCCTGTGGTTCGCCTTCGTCGGCCTTGGCGCGACCGCGGCCTCGTTTCTCGCCTTCTGGGTCCTGCCGGAGTTGGCGGTGCCGGTGCCGCTTACCATGCTGACGATCATCGCGTTGGTGGTGCTGGCCATGGGACTGGTGCGCTGGATGTCCCGTCGTGGTGCGTGGACCGACCAGCACCGGCTGGCCCTGGCCGGCGGCGCGCTGACGTTCTTCATGCTGCTGTCGCCGCTGGTGGAACTCGACACGGCGCGGCCGGATAACCCCATCGGAATGACGCTGGTGGGCCTCGTCACGCTGCTGTTTCTCATCTGGCTATGGTGGCGAGTGCGTGGCAGGATCCGAAGGCTGGCCCTCGACCCCGCAGCGTGATTCCACCCCCGCAAACCGCAAACGCGCGACGGCCCGGGTTCCAGGAAACCCGGGCCGTCGGACACGCGCGTGTGGATTCATCATCGCGGCGGTGCCTCCGAAAACGACACCGGCCCGTCCCGGCAGACCAGCCATCCCGAACCCTGATACCCGGGGATAGGCAACTCGCAGCTTCCACACAACCCCATGCCGCAGCGCATATGCGCCTCCCACGAGAGCTGGCGGGGCAGACTGTGTGCCGCGCACAGCCGATCTACGGCTTCCAGCATGGGCACCGGCCCGCAGGCGTAAACGGTGTCAGGCCGAGCCTCGGTGATCGCGGCCTCCGCCGCGATGGTCACCAGACCCCTGGTTCCCAGGGAGCCATCTTCCGTCGTGACACGTACGGTAGCGCCGGCCCGCTCGAAATCCCCCGCCAGCAGCACGTCCTCCGCCGTCTGCGCGCCGATGCAAACCTCGACGACGTCGCCTCGGGCGACGGCCTCCCGGGCCAGGAACAAGAGCGGCGCAACGCCGTACCCCCCGCCCACGAGCAGCATGCGCCCGGGGACGATGCGGAATCCTCGCCCCAGGGGACCGCGCACCCACACGCGGTCGCCCACAGCCAGCCGGTGCAGCGCCCGGCTGAACGGTCCCACGGCGGCCACCATCAGCGCCAGGGGCTCGGCGGCGGCGACGCTGTAGGGCTTTTCGTCGACACCCGGCAGCCAGGCCATGACGAATTGCCCCGGCTGTGCTGGCAGCGCCTCGCGGAAGACGAGGGTCCGGGTCT
>JBHLNY010000395.1:0-2716 GCA_048941065.1 Promethearchaeota archaeon | reverse complement strand
ATCCAAAGCAATCTAAAAAGAGATTGCTTCGCTTGCAATGACATACCACCAGGTCAAGTTATTTAAGACGTTTACGAGATAATCATTTAAATTAATTTTTATTCCAGATAAAGATTGGTTTTTAATATTTAGACATTTTTTAAATTCTTCCATCATCGTTTTTTCAATTAACAGATCCCTTAAGGGATCATTTGCTAACCGAATAAACATTTCCAATTAACGGGGGGGCGAAGTCATATCATTCATCTCTTTTATTAAACTGCCGTAATTTCCGTAATAACAGCCTAAATATGATAACAAGAGGAAATAAAGTGTTTAAGCCCAGTTCGACTTACAATAAAAACAAAATCCGTATTCTTCTCACATGTTTGATCATGATCTCTTTATCCCTCATATTGTTCAATCCCAATGCCCGTGCCATTGAGGTTAAAGATAATATTACCTTTGATACCATATGGTCGGCAGAACTCAGCCCCTATGTCATCACGAAAAATATCTCGATTGCCAGGGAAGCGACGCTTAAAATTGAAGCCGGCGCTATCATAAAATTTAAAGAGGCTTCGGGGGGATCTTCGGGATATCACCTCAAAGTGAACGGCACCCTCGATGCCCGGGGGAATGATACGGATCCCATCCTCTTTACCTCTGAGGAAAACGGCCATTACTGGGGGCATATTGAATTTACACAGGAGAGCACGCCCTGGGATGAAGGCAGTTCAAGCGGATGTATTCTCAATCATTGCATTATCGAATATGCCGGAAACGGCGAAGCAGGGGATTATGGGCAAACTTCCGTAAGGACGATTTCCGCATCACCCTTGATCAAGAATAATATCATCAGATACAGCTACACAGATGGTATCATTGCATTCTCCGGGATTCAGAATATTGCGGATAACCGGGTACACGATACCGCCTGTGCCATAAAACTGCTGTCATCCGAGGGGGGAGTCGTGGAGAACAATTATATGATCCGGAATGAGCAGGGGATATATGTGGAATCCGGAGCCAATACACTCGAAATCAGGAAGAATACGGTCAGGAACAGCTCTTCGGAAGTCTTCGGCGGATGCTTAGGTGTCAATCTCCTGTATCAGGACAATCTTTTTTCCTATCTCTGGGAACAGATCCACGGCCCTGATGTGAATCTTACGGATCCAAATGGACGTCCATATTCAAATGACATCCGGCCGACCTTCACGGCCCCGGATGTTTCAAATGATGAATCGATCACCTTCCAGTTAACGGTGACGGACCATGGCGGTTTGCTCTCCGTTGACACGGTCACAGTAACCGTCAAAGGGGAAAACAAGGCCCCTGTCGCCAATGCCGGAACGGACCAGACCGCCAGCGAAGGCAGCCAGGTCGTCCTGGAAGGGGCCAATTCTCTGGACCCGGACGGCGGGATCGAATCCTTATCCTATAAATGGGAGCAGACTTCCGGCCAAAACGTGATCCTCTCAAATCCGAATTCCGTGCATTGCACTTTTACAGCGCCCACAGTGGGCCAGTACGGAGAGACATTGATTTTTCAATTAATGGTCACGGACAGTGGTGGTCTGCAATCCAAGGATACGGTGAATATCCATGTCACAAAGGAAGAGGTGAATGAACCGCCTGTTGCTGTTGCCAGTGCCAATCCGAATCAGCCCATAACGGAAGGCAGCCCGGTGACTCTGAATGGATCAGGATCATCGGATCCGGAGAATCAGATCATATCCTGGTTGTGGTGGCAGATCGAAGGGTCCCGTGTGACGATCTCCAATCCCAACGCAGAACTGGCCAGTTTTACCGCGCCTGAAGTCGAATGGGAAGGGCAATCCCTGGTCTTTGAGTTAACTGTCACGGACGATGCCTTTCAGGAATCCAAGGACCGGGTGGTCATCAATGTTGTAAATACGGACCCCAATGATCGCAATTCTCCCCCTTCCGCCGATGCCGGCCTGGATAAAGAGGTCGATGAAGGGAGTGACGGCAGCCTGAATGGGACGGCTTCCGACCCGGATGGCGCATCGGATATCGATACGTATCAATGGGCTCAAATCTCAGGCCCCTCAGTGTCATTAACGGGTACGGGCGCAAATCGCACCTTCAAGGCCCCCAATGTCACAAAGGATGAAGAGCTGATCTTTCGCTTGACAGTCACGGATGAGCAGGAAATGAAATCCAGTGACACCATCAAGGTGACGGTGAAATGGGTCAATAGGCCGCCTGTGGCTGACGCAGATTCGGATCCTGAGACCATTGAGGAAGGGCTGAGGGTCTTACTGGACGGATCAGGCTCTGCGGATGAGGACGATGGCATAGCATCGTATTTTTGGGAGCAACTGACTGGAACGAATGTGGTGCTTTCAGGAAATGATATTGTCAAACCGGTATTCAAGGCACCGGATGTATCCGCCGATGAAATGCTCACCTTTCAACTGACTGTCACAGATGTAAGTGGGGAGAGTGATTCCGATTTTGTCATCATCTATGTTGTTGCGGAAAATGAAGCACCGGTCGCGGATGCCGGCTTGGATCAGGTTGTGACAGAGGGGGCAGCCGTGACACTGGACGGCTTGGACTCATACGATCCTGAAGACCCGAATAACGGCATTATATCCTATCTATGGGAGCAGAGCGCCGGAACCATCGTCACATTGTACAATGCCACCACACCCACGCCCCATTTTACCGCACCGCAAATCGAAGAAGATGGGAATACACCGGATTT
>JBHLNY010000394.1:0-2719 GCA_048941065.1 Promethearchaeota archaeon | reverse complement strand
CCGGACTCCGTTGCGGAACCGGCATCATCTGTGAAACATCCCAACCACCGGAGGCCAAAGCAATTGCAAAAAGGGACCGGAACTTGGGATAATCTGCGATAATCTGTGATAACCGGCGACCCCGGGATAGGGTAGCCCCCATCCATCACACCTTCCGAGAATAGCTACTTGTTTGGCTTCGGCTGCCCTTCACCACTGGGTTTTCCAGGGGCGCGGTTCGAACGTCGAATCGTGAGATGCAGGAAGAGACCCACTGCCAGCCAGACGATGCTCGATGCGCACATCATGAGATCAGCATTGAAGAAAGCTGTCGCGAAGCCCAGCTCGGCGATCAGGTAGAGTACAGGCATCAAGAGATAGAGCTTGCGCTTGGTGCGCCACCAATCGGCCACTGCCAGTGCTGTCAGCAACAACGGGAACAGCGTCGAGCACACCAAGAGAATAGCATCCCACAGTCCCATGCTTCGCTTCCTTACTTTAAAATATAGTACGTGGCCCTTTTGTCCCCAACTTTCAACAGAATGTTCTGATCCACCAGGTTCGCCAGGTCGCTGCGGATCGTTTCATTACTGACCTCCGGGCATAGGCGCCGGAATTCCCGGTTGGTGATGCGCGGGTGCCGCGTCAGGTACTGCAGCGCCTTCGCCTGGCGTTCGTTGAGCCCCATCTCCAGCCAACGCGCCATCTCGCCGGCATCCGGGGCCATTTCGTCGATGGCGCTGTACAGCGTAACCTGGAATCCCCCAGTCCGCTCCTCGAAGACCGGAGGCTGAGCGCCGTGCTCCTCCATGAGCTGGATCATGCGATTGATGCCGTAGCCCAGCCGTTCGATGTACCCCAGGTCTGCCAGCACCTGGACGATGGCTTCGTTGCGGCTGAACCGCTCGTCGACGATGTTCTGCACGGTGACGTGGCCGGGCAGCCGGCCCGGGCTGTAGCACTCGAAGCGGTCGCTGAACACGCTGATGCGGATCGCCTCACCGCGTATGCTGTAGTCTCGATGGGCCACGGCGTTCACTACCGCCTCCCGCACGGCCTCCACCGGGTACTCGGTGACTTCCTCGTGCTTCAAACCCGTCAGGCGCATGCTCTTGCGCATGTTACGGACCAGGAACAGCTCGGCGGCGTCGATCTGTTCGTCCAGGGTGCCGCCGATATCCTCCCGGATGAACTCATCGCTCATCTCTGGGCCGGGATACTGCACCACGATCACCTGGGCATTCAGGAAGAATTTCTGGGGATCGCGACCGAAGAGCAAAAGACCAGCGTTGGTGGGGCGATGCTGATCTTTTTCTCGAACCAGGCATCCTCGACTGAGCAGCAGGTCCTCTCTGGACATACTGCTGCCCCAGCGGAAGGACTTGGCATAGGAGGCCACCTTGGTCGGGTCCAGATCCTCGTACGTAGCACGCGAGTCGGTCAACGCCTCAAAGGTGATCTCCCCGCGTTCGATGAGGAGCCGGCGCAACGTGGTTGCCGGGATAGGTTTGTTGAGCGAGCCCACGCGAGCCAGGTAGCGGCCATTAAGGCTGTAGACGTTGGGCAGGCCGGCCGGGATCGTGATAACCAGGATCGGTTCCTTCTTGACCCTCACGATCTCCGGCAAGGGGAGAATAAGCTGGGGCTCGCAGAGCAGCGTCGCCTCGATGGCCATCTCGCGAGCTTGTTTGGAGTTGCGCAGGCCGTCGAGTTCTCCGGTGCGGCCATGCACTCCGACCAACACCGTGCCCCCCTGGGCATTGGCCAGCGCGATGAGAGTCTCCGCCAGCTTGGAGGGCTTGACGTTTTCCGATTTGAACTCCAGTGTGGGGCCCTCTCCTTGTTCGTAAAGGGCCAGTACCTCTTGTGCGTTCAAGGTGCATTCTCCACGAGCCGTACTATGGACTTGAGCAACCAGTGATCCGCCACTGCCACCTCTTCGCGGAATCCTGACCCGTTGGCCTTTCGGCGTAGCGTAGCGACCAGGTAGTATCTCTCTGTCCCTGGCCGTCTATCAGGATCTGCACCCGCACGGTTGCCGAGTTGCCGACTTCGCTGGGTGGGTCCAGGAACTTCAGCACCTCCACTTTGGCGGTGGGGCCTATGCAGCCGGTGGTGACCTCGCCCGCCTCGTTGTCTAGATAGCGCTTGCGGGCTCCTTCGTCATGGTATGTACGGCAGAAAGCCACCACGACTTCTTCCGGCTGGGGCGGGTATTCGCTGGGAACCTCCTCGTCTCGAAACCGGACCGTGCTTCGAGTAGGGGCAATAGAGTATTGACCGTTCGTCTGCTCGTAGACCTCGTACTGACAGAGTTGATTCCGGGCCAGCCGGTCCTGGCCCACCGTGATGGTCTTCTTGACGATGAGAGTGGTCTCGCCCTCGAAGCGGATCCCGCGATCCCCGTCGAACGAGCGATAATGCACATATCGCAAGTCGCCGACGTCTGATTGCGCGGCGATGCCGGGAAAATAGAACAGGCTCAGGCGTGTACGCAGCTTCTCCGTGTACCCCCAGATCGCCAGTTCCACCGGCCCACCGTAGTTCTTGAGGATGTCTCTGACCTGTACCTCGCAGTTCTGCTTACCCAGACAGACATCATTCCCGCTGCCATCTGCCAGTTGCCACGGCAACAGGGCCTGAGGCCGATCCTGGCGATAGGCATGTGCCCGGTACACGATCCCGTATATGCAATTACTCTTATCGTTCTCTCGCCTGTAAAATACCACCCACTGCTTGA
>JBHLNY010000100.1:0-10841 GCA_048941065.1 Promethearchaeota archaeon | reverse complement strand
GAATTATCAAAAGGTATATCCTTTTATGTAGAAGATTTTAATGTTCAAAAGATAAAAGATTTTGCAGCAGCACTCGAGGGAAAACCAGGATCTGAAAAAATTAGATCTGTAATTACCGAATTAATCAATAATTCTGCAAATTACTCAAACAATCTTCCAATTATAAGAAGTAAAAACGAATTAGGGACAATAAAAGGTAAAATATAATAAAACTTCGTAATTATATATATAAACCGCGCCGTTGTGGATACTTTTTTGAAAATTCTTTATCAATTCGCCTTCCTAGTATTTTTCCAATATTAGGATCTCGTTCTGATACTAGATCTTTTAAATAATTACCATGTTCTTGAGAAAATTTTTCTATACCGGCAGCAATAACATTTTGATCTTTTTTTATAGGAACAACCATCCCAAAAAAGCGAAGCATATCGTTTGGGGACATCTCTTTCCCAATTTTTTCATCAATATCTTTATCCAAATTTCTCACAACGGTACCCATGCTTAAAGCAGAGTAAGGACTCAGTTGTTTTGATTTTAACCAGAAAGCATTAGGTTTCTTGGTAATAAATGTATCAGAATTTCCTTTATCATCTTTTGAACCTATAACTCTCCAATCTTTTGGATCTCTATCGTACTCTTTTTTCATTTTTTTAATGATTGATCTGATTGGAGCGACTCCGTGATAATCTTCTTCTTTTTCCTTCTCAGTCATTATCCCTAATATTATAGAATAAAAATAAATATAAAAATATAGAGAAAATATCAAATAAATAATAAAATATTTTAATTTATAAATTAATGGTGTTAATTAATATAGATTCGAAAGAAATTGAAGATACTTATATCTTAACTTCTAAAAACAATAAAACCTTCTTAAATTAAATCTCTTTTGGAGAATGATGGAACAACAAAAGAATTTTGAAAAATTTAAAACATTCCTTAGCTTATTTGATAAAATTTATAGTTCAAATAGTACTACTGGTTTTAAAGAATTAATTCCTACGATAGAGTCATTTGAAGATTTATTCTTAAGAAGTTATCAAAATAGAAAGAAAGAGGGGATTTATTATACAGGCAAAAAAATCTCCAAATTTATGGTGAATGAAGGTTTAATTTTTATAATTAATGATAGATTACAAATTAATCCTGAACATTTTAAAAGGATAAGCAAAATTAATGATATCAAGAATTTTAATTCAAATATTCAACAGGAGATATATAAAATCTTATTAAATATTACAATTAGTGATCCTGCATGTGGTTCTGGAAATTTTCTTGTAAAATCTGCGGATTCTTTATATAGTATTATTAAAATGTTAGATTTAAAACCACAAAATCCTGAAATTAAAATCCAGATATTAAAAAACCTTTATGGTTATGATACAAATGAATATGCGATAAAATTATGCACTATGAAACTTTTAGCATGGTATTTAGATGATACCCATCTAAATTTTTCAGAAGTCCTTCCCATTTTAAAGTCTAATTTAAGAAGAGAAAACCTTTTTTTTAATTCCAAAACACTTAAATATGATATGATTATTGGGAATCCTCCTTATGGAAACATTTTAACCCAAAATGAAAAATTGATTTTAAAGGAAGGAGATATTTCTTATCATGATATATACTGTGCATTTTTATTGAAATCCTTAGATTGGACTAACAATATTATTGTTTTTTTAGTTCCAAAAAGTTTTCTTCTTAGACAAAGTTATACTAAATTTAGAAATAGATTCCTTTCCAAAGCTAATATAATAAAAATTTTGGATATTGGCTCAAAAATATTTAAAAATGCAACAAATGAAGTTCAAATAATTATCTATAACAAGAAGAATCATAAAAATACTGATTTACAAATTTATGATTATCCTAATAAGAAGATCATAACTTATGAAAATCAAAATACTGATCTATTAAGAATTTGTTTTAACATAAAATGCCCTTATTGTATTAAATCAAAAAAGTTGTATTTTTATACCTTTAAAGAGGATTGTCCGCATTGTGGATCTGAAACTGTTGCGTTAAACCGAATAAGAATTAAAATGGATGATGATACGTATCAGATAATTAATAAAATTGAACAAAATGGAGATTTGAACTACTTAAATCCTTTAAATTTTCCAAAAATGATACGTGGAGAAGAAGATAAAGGTTTAAAACTAGTTAGAAATAAGATTAGACATGATTCCAAGGGGTCCTGTTTTTTCATTAATGCTAGAAATGACTTTAGATACTATTATTTGCAAAAGAGAAAATCCTTTAATATTGAGGAAATTAGTTCTAACATACTAAAGGGTGAAAATTATGAATATTATATTAAACCAAAATTACTTATTAAACACAATAATATAATACCTGAAGCAGTCTATACGGAAGATAAAATATGTTTTACTTCATCAATTTATTCCTTACTCTCAGATGACAATGAAGAATTAAAGTATTTATGTGCTTTTATTAATTCTGCTCTTCTTCAATTTTATTGTATTTATGGAATTAACAATCAAAAGGACACAACAATAAACCTAAATCAATATATGATTCGTCATCTACCAATTATAAATGCTAATGGAAAAATAAAATCTGAGATAGTGTCTAAAGTAAATAAAATTATAGAAAATCTTATAATCAAAAATGGAGAACTAAATACTTTAACCTGCCAATTGCTAAGAGAAATTGATGATATTATCTTCTCAATTTATTCAATTACACTTAAAGAGAAAAATAGTATTTGCACAGATTTAAAAGGGCGAATTAAATACTTCAAGAACATTTATGGCTAATAAATACTTAACTAAATTATTGTCTGAACTATGATTTATTCTAAACTGACAAAATCGGAATTTTTTACATTCTTTAACCTTTATGAAATTAATAATGAAAAAACCACTCCTACGCTAAAAACTCTCAAACCGGGAGGATTTCAAGAATACATTGATATTGAATTTCACATTAATGAAAAAGGTGAAGTAATAATGGCTATATTATTTTTGGATCGTGAATGGATTGGAAACGTCGAAATAATTAATCCGTTTGGTAAAGATATTGCTAAAAGTTTTATTGATGCTGTTGTCCCAATTAAAGAAAAAGAAGGTGAAGATAATATAATAGTATTGCTGATTCATTTTCTTTTTAATATGGTTGGTACAAAAGATAAAATAATCCCTTGTACAGAACCATTATATAATTTTGAAAATTCATCTCCAGAAGTGAAATCTTTCTTAGATGTTTACAGAAATTTAAGACCTTCCTATGAACTACATCTTGAAGGTTCTATATTAAAAATTGAAAATTTAATTCAGAAGAATAAATCCCGTCTTATGATTAAATGGATTATTTCTTAATTGTTTTAAAATGAAAATCACATATGTGATTCCCTAAACCCATAAATTCCTTTCTCTCAAGTTTTATTTTAGGATTAAAATCCTTAAAGGCAGCCTTATAAAATGGTTCACACATATTTTTGCAAATTAAAGGAATTTTACCTTTCCGATTCTCGCTTCTTTCCATAATTGCTTTGTAGGGGCATTTAATTATATTTACAATTATATCGGATTCATTATTTTTTATAATTTCATAATTCCATCCTTCTATAGACCAACGAAAGGTTATAATTTCAATTAGATCTTCCAATGTATTTGTATCAATGTTTAAGTAATTTTTAATACGTCGGATAAAAATTTTTAAAAGCCTTGTCCATACTGCAGTATCAATTTTCAAGGCAAGGTCCCATCCTACCTCCTTCTCTGTCTCAAGCATCCACACACCATCAACCGCGAAAAAATTGTTTTCAAAATAAAATAATTTGTCATTATCACTTATTTTTCTCATAATTTCTATCAATAAATTTCCATTAAATTAATTAAGAAGAGGATTTCATATTATATATACTCTTAATTAATATTAGATATTCTCATTTTTCTTTTCAAATATGATTTTTCCCTCTCATTACTAATTTCAAATAGCAAGTCTTATATTTATTATTTATACTTATTTAAATCACCTAAATTTTTACAGTTATGTACTTTATAACTTTAAATAGGAAAATATTTTTATAATATTTAGATATGACTAAATACTTCAATCTTCTTGTCTCAATTTTTTAACCAAGATTATTCTAAAATTAAATTAAATTTGGCTTGCTATTAAATTATTTTATTAAATAACCCCAAACATCTATTTGGTCACAATTAAAAAAAATGGTTTAAACTATGGAAAATCTCGTACTTGCCTTATCTTTAAGTCTATTAGCAGGTCTATCAACATCCATTGGCAGTTTTCTTACTTTTTTTCTGAAAAGACCTAGCCCAAAATTTCTCTCTTTCATTATGGGATTTTCGGCAGGAGTTATGATTTTAATTTCATTCGTAGAATTACTACAAACCAGTATAGAAACAATTGGCTTTCTAAGAGGACTTTTATTTTTCTTTATTGGATTGATAGTAATGTTTATAATTGACATATTAGTCTCTCATGAATATGAATTTGAGGATTCTATTGAGATTTTGAAAAATACTGATGGTCGATATAAACCCCATCTTCATTACGGCCATCGACATCGACAACGAAATCACCATCGTGGTGTAAAAAAAGATGTTAATTTAGTAAAAACATCTATATTTATATTTTTTGGAGTGTTTATTCATAATTTCCCTGAAGGTATGGCCACTTTTATAGGGACTTTAACAGAAGTCAAGCTTGGAATTTTATTGACTATTGCAATAGCATTGCATAACATACCAGAAGGGATTGCTGTGGCAGTACCAATTTTTGCTTATACATCAAATAAGAAAAAGGCTTTTGAATGGTCTTTTATATCAGGAATGAGTGAACCATTAGGAGCAATAGTAACATGGCTGATTCTTTTCCCCTTTATCAATGATTTTGTTTTAAATGCTATGTTAGGTGCAGTTGGTGGAATCATGGTTTATATTTCTTTAGATGAATTACTACCTGTATCGCGATCGCTAGCTAAAGAACACTATTCAATAATAGGAATTATTATTGGAATGTTTATTATGTCTACTAGCTTAGTGTTATTATAATTGATTTTATATTCAAAATTAACCGATCTAAGTCTATTACTCTCTTCCAATATATAAATAGGTCCAATAGAATACACACTATTAGTATATAAAAAATAAACTATTAATACTTAAGATTGGGCACAAATAATTAAAAATAATAAATAAGGTGTAATTAATGAAATTATCAAAATCAAATAATATGTGATTAAAATCGGAATATATCTAATATTGTGAAAATTATGGCTGAAATCGAAATATGGCAATTATATCGAATCATGTTGCGTAGCCGCCTTTTTGAAAACGCTGTAATGAAGTTATGGGAAGAAGGGAAGATTTCGGGTGAGATGCACCTTGGAACCGGAGAAGAAGCGATTATTGCAGGAATTATTTCACAATTAGAAGAGGGTGATGCTATAGCAGCTGACCATCGTGGAACACCACCATTCATTATGCGAGGAATAGATCCGGTGTTAATATTGTTAGAACTTCTAGGTCATTCTAAAGGTCTCTGTGCGGGACAAGGTGGGCATATGCATTTATTTTCCAAAGAGTATTTGGCAGCATCTTCAGGTATTGTAGGTTCATCAGGTCCAGCAGCTACAGGATTCGCATTAGCTTTAAAATATCAAAAGCAAAAAAAGATCGCTGTTGCTTTTTTTGGAGAAGGAGCAATGAATCAGGGAATGATGCTTGAATCAATGAATTTAGCGGCGATTTGGAACTTACCTGTACTTTTTGTTTGTAAAGATAATGATTGGGCGGTTTCAACGATTACAAATAATACTACAGGAGGGAATCTAATAGATAGAGCTAAAGGTTTTGGTATTGACGGATATGAAGTCGATGGAACTGATGTAGAAGCAGTTTGGAAAGTGGTAAACAAAACAATATCCAAGATGCGTAATGATGGCGGACCTCAGTTTATTCACGCACGTTGTGTGCATATGGAGGGACATTTTCTTGGGGACCCTTTGCTTAGATACTATCGAGATCCTAACATGTTAGCTGAAGTTGCAGATTCTCTTAAAGGATATAGTGGTGAAAGTCTAAATGAGGTACTTCTTCTGTTACGAAAAGTTGGAGGACAACTTAAGAAAAAGTTTGATCCTATAGTTTCTATTCAGAAAAAGCTAAAGGATGACGTTGATCGCCTCAAACACATAGAAAAGGAAATAACAAAAGAAATTGAACAAATAGTTAATAAAGCGTTAGAAATTTTTAAGGGAGGGGGTGAAGAATGACTAAAATGGGATTTGCTCAGGCAATTGAAAGTGCTATTGCATATGCTATGTCACAGGATGAAAATATCATAATTATGGGAGAAGATGTTCACACACTACGTTTAAACCATTTTGCTCGATTTGGTAAGGAGAGAGTGAGACCCACACCTATAAGTGAAAGTGCTTTCGTTGGTGCAGCAGTTACTGCTGCTATGGCTGGTTTACGACCTATTGTAGAGATTATGTTAGTGGATTTTATTGGTGTTACAATGGATGCTATCCTTAATCAGGCAGCAAAAATATTTTACTTTTCAGGGAATAAATGGAATATTCCCATTGTTATCAGAACTGCTTGTGGTGGTGGTTATGGTGATGCTGGACAACATGAACAAAGTCTATGGGGGTGGTTAGCTCATATACCAGGGCTTTCAATCGTTATTCCATCAAATCCAGCCGATGCTGGAGGATTGATGCTTTCTTCCATCTATGAAGATAATCCTGTGATTTATTTTGAACATAAACTGTTAGCTGATTATTGGCTGGATTACATGGGTATTGGTGGTAGAACTACCGTTTCTTTTGATGTTCCAGAACAAGGAGTAGAAGGAGAAGTACCTGATAAATGGGAACCAATCCCTTTAGGAAATTTAAATCAAATGAAAGAGGGAAGTGATATTACATTAGTAAGTCTTGGAGTGGGGGTTCATCAATCTCTAAAAGCTGCCCACATCTTAGAAGAAAAGGGTATTTCAGCTGAAGTTTTGGACTTAAGATGTGTGGTTCCGCTGGATATAGAAGGCTTAAAAAAGTCTGTTGGTAAAACAGGAGCAATAATAATTGTTGACGAAGATTACAAGAATTTCGGAGTTTCTAGTGAGATTTGTGCTATACTTTTAGAAGAAGGCTTATCATTTAAATATGGTCGTGTCTGTACTGAAAATACTATACCTTATTCAAGGAAATTAGAAGAACAAGTCCTCCCAAATACCAAAAGGGTCGTCGATGAAGCTGTTAAGATTTTAAAAAAGTAATTTCATATTAAATTCCACTTTCTTTATTTTCAATTTTCTATGTACTAAACTGAGAAAGTTTAAATACTCTTTTTGCGTTATCATAGAAAATCTTTTTATAAAAATTTTTAGGTAGATCTAACTCTAATAATCCTTTTGTGGAAAATTCGTAATCATATGGAATATTTGGAAAATCACTTCCATAGAATAACCGATCTTCGTATGATAGTAGTAGCTCTGGATTTGGAATTTTAACTTTCTTTTTCCACTTTTGAAATAAATTAAGATTAATGTAAACCATTGTTGTATCTAAGAAAATATGTTCATACTTATTTAGAATACTAAAAAATTTTTCGAACTCATAGGTTCCTAAATGGGCAATAATCACCTTCATATTTGGATACTTCTCTATAAACTTTAAAAAATTTTTATATCCTACATATCGATTACTGTAAGGAGCTGTACCTACATGAAAGTTAATCCATTTTCCACGATCTAAAATTATATCATATATTTTAAACATTCTCTCGTCATAAGGATAAAAATTCTGGACTAAAAGCTGTAATTTAATACCATAAAAATTATAAACATCAAAAATTTTAATAATATACTCTACACGATCTTTATCCTCAGGTGATACGCACCCAAAAGCAAGAGCATTCTTATATTCCTTGGTAAAATCATTAACCCATTCATTTATAAAATTAGCAACTCCCCTTTTATGAGCATAATTATAAGTGGTGAATGCTTCAACATTCTTACTTTCTAAAAATTGAACTAGTTCAACAGTTGGAAGTTTATATTTAATTGGCCATCCTCTTATATTACCTTGATCATCAGGAAGTTCAAAATAATTCCATATAGCTTGAAATATGTTAGGTGGAAAAAAGTGACAGTGTAAATCAATATATTTAAATTCAAAATGATTGTAAACCATCGATAAAGAAATCAATGTAATTTATTAAAATACTTTTTGGATTATTCATTAGAGAATTCTTCTAATTTAAGATTTAACATTGATTTCAATTTTCTAGCATTTTAATAATCAAATATATATTTCCCTACAGTTATCTGCTGATTAAATTTTTCATTTGGTCTACGTTTGCGTAATTCTATTAAGTTTAAGACATTATATCCCTTTTTTTTCAAAAACGGGATACTTCTATGATTATTTGGATGAACCCAGTTATAAACATTATCTGCTCCTAGCTTTTCTGCTAGGATTTCTGCTTTTTCATATAAAGCTGATCCTACCCCCTTCCTTCTTTCTTCAGATTTTACATAAAGAGATTCTGACCAAACAACATCATCTTGTACGCGGCAAACATGGTAACCAATGATATGTCCATTAACATCTTCTGCTATAAAAATTGGAAATCTATTTTTTTGATAATATTCTAATTCTCCTTTAGCAGCTATTAAATCAAATTTTTTTTTAATTCCTTTTAATTCTGCTAAGGTTATCCTGAAGTTAGCTATAAGATTTATCAATTCTTCAACATCTTCTTCAGTAAACGATCTAATTTTCATGGAAATTACCGTTATTATTTGCTTATATTTAATAGTAAAAAAAATTAGTTAAAAAAAATTCTTTCCCTATCCTTAATTGGATTTCATAATAAATATCTGAACTTAAAAAAGAAAATAAGAAAAATATTGAGAATTAATCCTTTCTTCTTAAGATTGAGCTAAGTTCGGTTTTAAGTAAGTCACGAATTGCTACTCGGATTACTTCCGAACGATTAGGATATAAGTTCATATTTACTAACTCTTCTATCCCTGATAGGTAGGCTTCGGGAATATGACAGGTTATTAATTTCATATTTTTTTCTAAAACCCCTTTTTTGTTAAACTTGTTTTATTTAATATTTTGGAGCTAAAACGTAATAATATATCAATATAATACAAGGATAATATAGACGAAATTACTATTATTAGCATTAAAAGTTAAAGGCAATCAAATTCATTTTATTATTATAATCATTTATGAAAATATAACCAAATCCTATGTATGATGTTGTTATCTCTGGAGCTGGACCTTCAGGATCTAAATGTGCTGAAGTCTTAGCTAACCATGGGTATAAAGTTGCTCTAATTGAAAAAAACACTAATTGGCGAAAACCTTGTGGAGGAGGTTGTAGTGTTAGGCTCTTTAAGTACTATCCTCAATTAAAGAAATTAAATATTCCAGATAAACATAGCATTATAATGTATTCAGCAAACTTTTCAAAGTTTCAATATTCCTATGAGAATTATAACGATTATTCATTTGTTATTGATCGATTAGAATTTGATAACTTTATTAGAGACATCGCTATTGATGCTGGAGCTGAACTATTTGATAAAAATATATCTTTTGAATTTATCTCCAAAAATAAACAAAAAATAGGGATTAAGACAAAAACAGCAAGTGGTATTAAGGAATATTTTGGAAATATTTTCATAATTGCTGATGGTATGAGTTCAAAATTGGCATTAAAATCTGGAATTAGACCAAATTGGAAAATTAAAGATTTGGGATTAGCTAAATGTTCAATTTTAGAGGGAAATTACTCTTTAGATATTAATACTGCATATTTTTATTTTAGACCTTATATGGGGTATGGATGGATTTTTCCTATAAACGATAAGCGAGTTAATATTGGAATTATTACTTTTTATGAGGACAACTTTAAGTACAATGTTAATAATCTTTTTAAAGAATTTATTAATGAGCCAGAAATTAAAAAAGTTTTACCAGAGTCAAGTTATAAAATGGTTTGGTCAGCTGCCTACTCTGAACCTGCCAACGGCGTGTTAGAAAAAAGTCTTTATAGTAATAATCTAATGATCGTAGGAGATGCTGCTGGTTTTGTTTCTCCAATAAGTGGAGAAGGCTTACATGCCAGTATTGTTTCTGGAAATATTGCTGCTGAAATAGCAATTGAGGCTTTAGAAACGGAAGAATATTCCGAAAAAAAGTTAAAAAAATACAAATATCACCCAAACATAAGAAAAATTATTAGAAATTATAAAATAAAACGCTCTTTTGCAACCTTTTTCTATGGGAAAGAAGGAAAGAATTTAAATTCCACTTTTAAGTTAGCAGAAAAGGACTCTGAGTTTAGGGAAATAGTTGCCAGTACTTTTCTATTCAATAAAGTACCTCCAAAAAACTTTTTTTCCGAAATAAAACAATTTGAATAATAAAGATTTAAGAAACTGTTAATTAAGAAATTTCTATTGATTTAATTCACTTAGAGTTATTTTATAAAACTTCGTGGAGTTTAAAAATTAAAAGTGTTATTAAGAGATATGATTGCTCCTAAGAGAAAGTTATATAAATATACGCTTTTTTCAAGTGTTAATCTAAGTGTAATTTCAGTTTTGATTTTATATTACTTAAATTTAGCACTGATAATTAAGGCATTCTCTGATTATCAGGGAGCTTTTGAAGTAGTACTAATTATATCATTAAGAATTGTTATTTTATCAATAACCGCTTTCTATTTATTCAATAAATGGTTTAAACAAGAAGCAATGTATTTATCTGATATCCCATTTTTATTAGGCTTATTTTTTTTAATATTAATTTTTGGAAAGGCTAT
>JBHLNY010000393.1:2244-2723 GCA_048941065.1 Promethearchaeota archaeon | reverse complement strand
CGCCAGGTCGCGGTCCAGGTCACGATCTGCGGCTTGTGCTACTTTCTCCGGGCGGCGAAGTAGTCTGTAGATGATTTGACCGCCGTGCGCCAAGCCCACTTCTACGCTCAGGTTGCACCGCTGGTCGCCGTCAACGCCTGGCTGCGTGACCTCTGCCAGGCCGCCGGTGTGCCAACCATCACCCTGACCACGTTGCAGCAGGCCATCCGGCCTCCATTGGCCGCTGTGTATGGCAATGTCGTGGCCGGGGCTATTCTGGGCCAGACCGTCTATGTTCCGGTCCCCGACGAGCAGGCCGCCATGTTCGCCACGTATCAGGAATCGTTCCACTTGCCGTCAGCTGGGTCTGCTCCCCTCGCTCCAGTGCGTCCCTCTCGATCTCCGTCGCCATCACCCGCCGTGGAACCCCTCAGCAACTATGAGCTGGAAGGCCGGATCGCCCGGCTCCAGGAAGCAATGCAGCCTTTGGCGGCGCCGGA
>JBHLNY010000393.1:0-2234 GCA_048941065.1 Promethearchaeota archaeon | reverse complement strand
CGGACGCTCGCGCGTCCGGCGCCGCCAACCTGGAGTGGCTGGCCCGGGAGTGGCTAGAGGCCGGGGCGGATCCGTGGCCGGTGAGCCTAGCCACAGCCCCGGAGCAGGTGGGTGGCGATGTCTACAACCTGGCGGTGCTGGCGGTCTGGCTGGCGCATCTCTGCCGGGCGACGCGCCTGGACCCGGACACCTGGTCGCCTATCGCTCGGCCGGGTGCATGGTGGTGCGGCATTGCGCTGGCCGGTGCTGGAACGAACTGGACGAGGAAGACGCACGCGAGATCGCCAACTTGCCGTTGAGCAAAGGAGCGCGGGCCAAGCGCCTGACGGTGCTGGGGCAGGTGGTGGCGTATCTGCGCGAGGAATTGGGGGTGGACACCGTGCTGCTGGACCGGGCGGACGCGCGTCTGGCCCGGCAGGTGCGGCCGGTCAACCTTATCGGCCAGCCGGACGTGGCCCGGCTACTGGCGCACCTGGCCGCCCAGGAAGAGACCGCTCGAACCGTGGGCCGGGCCGATGCCGCCCGGCGATTCCACAACGCCTATCTGACCGTGTTGCTGGCGTATTTCTGGGGGCTGCGCCGGACCGAGGTGCCTCATCTGCAATTGGGCAACCTGGTCATCGACGCGCAGCAGTCCTATGTGCGAGTGCGCAACTCCAAGGGAGGCCGGTCGCGGGTGGTCTGGGCGCGCCACGTGCCGCCGGCAGTGCTCGATTGGCTGCGAGCGAAGTGGCAGCATCGTTGGACGGTCGTGTCCGGTGATCTAGGAGCGCATTTCTTGGACTATGAGGGGGCTGAGGATGCAGCGGCGGAGGCATTAGGCAAGGTGGTCAACCAGGCGATCCGCGACCTGGAACTGCCAGAGGCGGAGGGTGCGCTCCCCATCACCCTCCACACGTTGCGTCATGCCTACGCCAATCGGCTACTGATGCTAGGGGTGCCGCTCGTCGACATCACCCGCAGCCTGGGACACGCAGACCCGGACGTCACTTGTGCGTCCTACCTGCACGCCTTTGACTGGTTGCAGCGGGAACGCCTGGCGGAGGTGGAGGCCGCACGGCCGCGTGGAGGGCTGACGGCGCCACAGATTGGCGTCTTGTTGGGCATCCAGCGGCCGGCGGTGCTGGCAGCGCTGGGCAAGCTGCCGTCGGATGCTGTAGAAGATTGGTGGGAGGGGAGCCGGCACGTGTACTCGTGGGGCACGGTGGTGCGTCTGGTGGCCGGGCGGATGAAGATGGAGGAATGAACTGCCGGCAGGCAGGAAAGGAGTCCTGCTCGGCTCGAGCTGGCCCCGTGGCAACCCGCTGGCACGCCAGCCAGACCAAGACTTGCACCGGTCCTCTAGGCCGGGAATCGCCTGGTCACCGGGCTTATCGCCGCCGGCGAGTCCACGCTGAGGCGAAAGAACAGGTCCCCTGGTGTGGTCAGGTCTGGCATGTCCAGCATGAGTAGCTGCCCAGGAGTGTCCCCGACATTACGGCCACTGCCACTGGGTGCAGACCTCGATGATGTGCCCGGCGATGACGGCCAGGGTAGTGGGGTCCAGCACCGGCGGTGGAAAGAGAGTGGAGTCAGCGCAGAATTGAAGCACTTCAGACCGCGTCTGGTGCTGCAGATTGCGCCAGAGGTGCTCTGCCAGGGCCTGACGGATGTGACGCGAGATCGCTGGCTGGTCAGGCGCCACTGGCTCCAAGGCAGCCAGGGTCTTCGCCCGAGCCTCCTCATCGCCGATGGCCAGCACCGCCGCCAGCCCCTGCGACACCAGCTCACCCGTCAACTGCGGTGCTAGGGCGACCAGGACCTCCGCCCGATCCTCCTCATCGTCGATGGCCTGCGCCGCCGCCAGCCCCTGCGCCACCAGCTCATCCTTCAACTGCGGCGCCAGGGCGACCAGGGCCCGAGCCCGATGCTTCTCCCAGCGGATGGCCAGCGCCGCCGCCAGCCCCTGCTGCAACGCCTGCTGGCGAGCCTCTCCGGTCAACTGCGGCGCCAGGGCGACCAGGACCTCCACTCGAGCTTCCTCATTGTAGATGGCCTGCGCCGCCGCCAGCCCCTGCTGTACCAACTCGCCGGTCAACTGCGGCGCCAGGACGACCAGGGCCCGAGCCCGATACTTCTCCCGGCGGATGGCCAGCGCCACCGCCAGCCCCTGCTGCAGCAACTCGCCGGTCAACTGCGGCGCCAGGGCGACCAGGGCCCGAGCCCGATACTCCTCACCGCCGATGGCCTGCGCC
>JBHLNY010000099.1:0-10884 GCA_048941065.1 Promethearchaeota archaeon | reverse complement strand
GTTTCTCCTATTTGAGGTTTTTTTAAGTAACGATCTTTTTATTTGTTCTTATATAAAGAAAAAACCAAGTGAAGTTCAATAACTACTTTTTTTCTTTATAAATAGCTGAAGTTAATGTACTATTAAAATTTAAAAAAGAAGATGATTATATGATTGAAGGACAAAATATATGTAGAAAATGCATTCTACCAGATGGATTTTTAGGGGTTCACCTAAATACAGAAGGTTATTGTGGATTTTGTACAGATCCAGACCATAAGAATATTAACTGGTCAAGGATTATAATTGATAATACGAGAAGGCAAGAAGCGTTAAATGATTGGAACCATTTAATTAAAGATATGCGGAACAATCATGGGAAAAGAGAATATGATTGTGTATTGGGATATTCAGGAGGAAAAGATTCTACTGCACTTTTAGATTATCTGGTACATGATCTAGGATTAACACCGTTAGCGATCACAAGTGATACGGGATTTATGACTAAAATTGCTAAAGATAATATGAAAGATACATTAAATCAAATTCAAGTTGATCATGTTCTAATAGAAGATGCTGTGAGTACATTTACTAAACTCTATAAATTTCATTTTCTAAATCATTTTTCCAATGAAATCTTTTTGGCACGGTATATCTGTGATTACTGTTCTGATCTAATTCATTGTATTATAGTAAAGGAAGCTATGAAATACAATATTCCCTACGTATTCTTTGGTTATTCTCCCGACCAAATCTTTCGATATTTCTATGAGATACCCAAAGAAGAAATTATAAAAGAATGGAGACCTACTATACTTGATAAGAAACCTTTCGATGAGAATGATAGAAGATGGTATCTATCTAAAAAAGAGACGACTAACAGTAAAATTCCAAGAGTATTGCTCCCATATCATGTCATCCCTTATAGAGAAGAAGATATCATCAATCTTGTCGAATCTAAGAATTACATCAAAAAAGGACACGCCGATCCACTTTTAACTAATTGTAATGTGGTTCATGCAGCAACATTTTATGACTACAATCGTTATGGCGGAATTCTCTATGCCTATCAATATGCCGAATTAGTACGTCAAAATCCTGAATCCAGAAAAAAGTGGCTAAGAACTTTAAAAATAGCTGCTCCTTTAATTTTAGAAAACAAATTTAAAGAAAAAGAAGTAAACCAATTCTTAGAAAAAATTGGAATTTCACAAGAAGAATTAATAAAACATATAAAAATTCAATTAGAACACGATCCGAACAGGAAGCAAATTGAAACCAATAAAAATACGTTTAAAAAGAAAAGGAGATTACCCATACACTAGGTTATCTCTTAATCATGAATATCATATAATAAAAAACTATTTTATTTCCTTGAACCCGTCCAGATAAACTGAGGAATTAAAGATAAAAGAATCGTAAACAATAAGATCCACTCTAATAAGGGCTCTAAAATGATACATTGTATAATAGAGGTAACCAAAGGTCCGATTAGACCAAATATTCCATAAATTCTTGGAATCTTTTTTTGATAGAATACAATACACAAACTAAAGGAAAATATTGAAAGGATAAACCCGCTAAAAGCAATTCCAGCAAAGGAGCCATGAATAAGAGTTTTTGGTCCTGCTCTATCCAAGCTAAAGATTCCTACTAAGATATATCCTGCATTACCAACTATACCAAAAATTAACCCAGATCTTGAAATTTCATAACTTATACGAAATTTTCTTAAGGTGGTCGAATTAAAGGGAAGTGTGTGTTTAAATAACAAAAAATTAAGGAATATTGTAGTAAAACCCCCTAAAACACATGCAGCATTAAAAAGGTAAGGAAACGGGGTAAATTGTGTTGAACCCAGACAACTAATTTCATGAGTAATAATACTAAAATTCGAAGGACCTAAAATGTAAGCAACAAGAATACTAATTATTAAAATCGATAAATAAATACTAAGACCACCGATTAGGACACCACAAATTACTTTTTGAGAGAAGAGATTACTCTTACAAGTTATTGTAGAGGATTCAAATCTTTTTCTTTCTAAGATTAAGTTATAAGTATTTTTTCTTTCTTGTATTTTTTTATTTTGTTTGGTGCTTATTATAGAATATAAGTCCCATGCTTCTTGAATTAGTTGAATTTCATTACTTATATGACCCTTAAAATAATTAAATAATATATAATCTTCAAATACATCTGACTCTTTATTGTACTTCCAGCTTGGAATATAACCTCTGGGAGAAAATCCAACATCACGAAAGATTTTCTGATGATAAGGATTATATGCTAACAGAAAAATTTCACAGTATCGCACATTAAGATCTTTTTTACATTTCATAAACTCCTGTACAAACAGGTACAATTCTTCTAAGTTATCAACTTTATACTCGGTTTTTTCGAAATTTTGAACATTGGGAGTATACAAGAATGTGAAGTAAGAATTAGAATTTTTAAAAGATAAACGAATTATTTCATAACCAAATTTATCTTTTTTTACGCTTTTAATAAACTTTTCCTTTAGACTAACTATTTTTTTAAAATCTAACGCTATATCCGGATTTTCAATTTTATATTCTCCTAACTTATATCGCTTATCAGAATATAAATAGCAGTTCTGTACTTCAAGTAAAATTTTAGGAACTTTCTTACTTCTATAGACTCGCAAAGCCCGCTCATCATAAAGGATCTGCATTAGATCCGATTCAACCTCTCCTAAGAAGATATCCTTGTTAGGATAGAATCCTATTGGAGCAATTCCGCACACTCTCATTGAATATTGAGATTTAGCATGAGCCGTACGATTTTCTACATACCATACGTAAATCTCATTTTTATATTTATGGCACATCCCAATCATAGAACCAATCATTGCTTTAGTGATATCTATGTATCCCTGATATTTTTTTTTCAACATGAACCCTCGAATATATCCTCGTTTGTTGTCAAAATCTAAAACAAATGTAATGCAGCCTACTGTATAGTAAGATGGATCTTGATAAATAATCCACTGAATACTTGGATCTCTTATCATTTTTTGGACTTCATTAAGATCTTCCATCTCTTTGTAAGGATATGTACCATCATACAAATCTTTATAAATTTCTACAATATCTTTTGCATCCTCTGGACGAGCTAATCGTAAAATAGGATTTATTTTATGGCAATGCTCCCTGTCAGAGATCTCAAAATCAAGATACATCCCATTATGAATATCAGGATCTACAACATTTGCAAATGGTCTTAAGAACTCATTAGTAGAAACACAAAATAACTCATTTAGTGAAATGGCTTGACTCGACATCGTCTCTTCGGAAAGCATTTTCAATCAGATATTTTACAATTAGTTAAGATTTTAAGTTAATATCTAAATTTGGTGTATATATTTAAATAAAAACGGAGCTTACAAGAAGCCTTTTTTCCTTTAAAAATGAAATAGTTACAATTGAAAAGAAATACGAAAAAGGAATTGAAATTGATAATAATTTTTAACCAAGGATCAATTCTCCATTAAAAGACATATAGGTTAATCTATTCTTCTTTATCTTTTAACTTTTTATGAATAATATCAACTTTGAATGCAACCTTTTCTAAGAGATCCTCTCGTTCTTTTATTTTTTCTCGTATCTTTTTATTACTCTCGGAATGTATCAAACTATCAATAGATTTGTTATTGAGAGACTCTTTTAAATAGAAAGGAAAAAATTCTAATAATTTTTCCATAATATGAATTCGAATTCTAAATATATAATTTCGTAATTCGTTTCCGGTTAATTCTTTAATAGAAAATTTATATATTTTGTTTTTTAAGATCTCAAGTTCTTCTTGATTAAAGAGGATTTTTTCTAAAAGTGTACTTAAAAGCTGGTTTTGTGCTTCTGTTGAACTCATTTATTCACCCATTTTGCTCCTTGTTAATATATAATTGTAATTTGTCAAAAAATTGGTGATAATAGGTATAGATCTCTATGGCTAAGGATTGAATATCTTCATTATCAAAATTAAGGATTTGATATCGCTCCAAGTAATCGTGGATTTCTTCTTGAGTAAAAGGTATCTCAGGATCATTAGTTATATCTTGGATAAACTTCTCCAAATCTTTATAAGTAACAATATAATTGACATTGTAAAAGTGCTTATAGACACTCATCAGAAATCTTTTAACTAAATTATGCTGGACTTTTAATGCGGCTCGATATTCGCCTTTGTTGATAAAAGAACTTGCCTTAAATATTGCCCAATAGAGTTCACTAAACTCACGAGCAAACGCTCCTCTTAGATCTTCTTTTCCGATAATATAAGCTCGATTTTGTGTTTTTAATACATTTTCATAATTAATGGGTTTTTCTGTACCTTTCTCTAAAAGATCGATTGTGACACCTCCTTCCGCTTTTACGTTATAATAATCTTCGATTGCTTTATTATATTTATCTCCTACTTTATATGAAGGGCGCATAGTTTGAGCTCCACCTGCTTGAGGTGGATGGTTTTTCACCAAATACCCATACTTCATTAAAACACTAAATAAGTTTTTAACCAATTTTACTATTTGAGGGTTTGTACGCTGTCGTTTTTTAGCTTCAGGTGCAATATATTTTGTCAACATCTCTATAATTTTCGTTTCATAAAGATTTCCTATTTGATCTATTGTTTTTAAATCAGTTAAGAATGCTATAATTTTATCAAGATATATAACATTACTTCCTAAATCCTTATCAAAAAGTGTTTCTTTCGCTTCTCTTAGAATTTGTTGTTCTGTTGATTTTACGTCGTACCCATGTTCTCCCATAAACCTAAGAATTTCTCTTTCTTCTAATTTTGGAGTGTCTTTTATTTTGTCCCAATCAATTTCTGCCGGAAAGGGTTGATAAATATCATATCGCTTAACTATGATTTCATTTTCTCGCATATTCTTCAAATATTCAATTTGGTAGGTGTTTTTACGTGAGGATGTGTAATAACCCATACCATGTAATTCTTGTAAATTCATCTGGTTTTTTAAGACAGCAATATCTCGAGTATCTGTTGCTCTAAAGGTAATATAATTTTGTAAATAATTAAAAACATTAGGATGAATGTATCTAATTTGATTAGCGGAGAGGATAAGACCGAACTTGCTCTGAATTAAAGGTTTTAAGAATTTATCTATAATACCGTAATTTCTTCTCTGTTCAATATAGTTATTATCAAAAAAAAGATCGATATGAGGAATAAATAAAATTTTTGGGACAAAATCATTTGAGCTGTTTAAGTAATGGATGATTTTTGAAAGTATGATAAAGGAAATAAAGAGTTGCTTATTGTAGTCTTTTGAGCTAGATAGATCGATAATAATTGTCTTATTATTAGTAATAAAGTCAAGGCTTGTAATTTGATCATGGGAACCTTCCTCAGAAGATCGGAAAAAGGTAAGTTCTTGCTGAGTAAAATCGCTAAATAAGCCAATTAATGCATCATCCATAGGTTTTTTCTCCCATTCTCTCTGGTTTATAAGTTCTAAATTTAGGGAAGAAAGATCCATTCCAGGATTTCTTTGGATAGTGTTCCGAAAGACTTCAATGGTTCTTTCACTCTTCTTAAAAGCTAGGGCGTAAGAATCAAACATATATTCCAAGTAAGTCAAATTATTCTGATCATAAGGAATATCAGAATGCAAAGGATCGATGGTAAATGCACTTCTCAGTTTAAAGTATAAGAGATCATGTTCAAATCGTGAATCTCTAAAATAATTAATAAGTCTTGACCAAGTTCCATTAAAATCAAAGATAATAGAGGGTATTCCAGTTTTGACCAATTCAGAGGCGATTTTTAAACAAGCAAGTTCTCTATTGTTCGAAGTTCCACTGGTAATAAGCATAGTCTTCAATTGATCCAGAAGGAATCCAAAGGAGGTCTCTGGTTCTAAAATTTCCATATTTATCGTATTACCTATACTGATAAAATTAGGTAAATAGGTTGGAGTGTTAAACTCCGCTGCTATTCGGGTTTCAATTCCAGTCCTAAGAAAATCTATTAATTTTGTAAGATTGATCAATATTTTTCCTTGAAATATAAGATATTTTAAATGAGAACCATTAAAGCGGAAAATTTTATTTTTCAAAGTTTCAAATAGATATCCTGAGATTAATATACGCTTCTGAAGCGCCACCAATTTATAATTTAAAAAATTGCTCTCAAAGGTATCTTGGACCGTTCTTGCTTTAAACCGCGTTTCCTCCTCAAGTTCTACAATATATTCGGTTTTGAAAGAATCCACTAATTTACAAGAAGATACTGAGAGAGTTAATATGGTTTTCCACATCCCAGAACGTTTATTTAACCAATTTATTTCATCTTGCTCCTTTTCAATATGAAAATCTTTTCGAACTTTTTCTTTCATATGCTTGAATCCACTTTTATAGAATTCATAAAATATCATGGGAGTATTGCATACAGTATAGGCAAAAGGAACTTGTTGGCTTAGGATCGGTCTAAAAAACTTGTCTGGGTTCCCATAGGGTGGAAAGGCAGCGTAGACAAGATTAAACATTTTAAAATCGATAAGTAATGTATTATTGATAAAAAGAAAGATACTGTCAGGAATCTGTTTGAATCGATAGAAGGATACATCTTTAAAAGGAGAGATTAAGTTGATCTTAGGATTATTGAAGAGAAATCTTTTTGCAAATAGGAATAAGAACTCCCTCCACCACAAATACACTATCGATCCAACCAATCCCATATTAAAAAGGATGATGTACACCAAATTCATCAAAGAGCCTATTTTGAAACACAATAGAAGATAATCACATATTAATACAAGCATACTGCAATAAAGAAGCTTAGTAAGTATTAAAGATCTCCCCCTCTCAAAGGAATAGGAATATTCCACTTCCTTTTTAACGAAATTTGAATTATCTTTAACATAATGCATTCTTAATGCATTAATGAGTTCAGAACTCGAAAGAGAAGCAATTTTAAAATGGTGAAAATTAGAGATAAAACCGGATTTCAATCTGCTAGAAAATCGGTTTATCTCGCCCTTTAAATGTATTAGCTTTTTATTCCATAAGATACCCTTTTCTAAAAAATACACATTAAAATAAATAAAGGTTCTTATAGATGTTTGAGACATCATCATTAGATTTCTCGAAGATGAGTAAAGATCAATATTTGGGGTTTGAACTATTTGGTAAGTATAGGGGGTTAAAGAGTCCATCGAAGCTAAGGAGCGATTAAAATAGTCCAATACTGCATGGACAGTTTGGGGCAAGACCTCGATTTTGAAGATTTTTAGAGCTATATGAATTAAATCCTGTCTATTAGAAAAATAGATAATGGTAGGCTCCTCTTTCTCTTGCCAAAAGATCATTTTCTGAAAAGGATTAAAGGAAGAAAATTTCTGAAATGTATAGGAAAGGAGGTTTTTAAGGGTAAAAAATTGATCTCTAAATACAATGAGAAATAAGAACAAGAGGATTATTCCAGATCCAATAGCCATCTTAAGATCAAAAGTGAGTAAGTATAAAGAGCATATAATAAACAAGACCAAAAATGTTAAAAATATCGCTTTTCCGATAGAATTTTTAATTTTTATATCATTAAAGGAAGGATTGGTATCCCAGATACCTAAATCAGATAATTTATTTTCTCCATCTTTTTTTTCTTCATTCTTTACATTTATATCATCTTTAAGATATTCTGATATCATATTACTCACCTCTAAAAGAATTCCAATAAATAATAAAACATAATGCAGCTAATCCAAAGAACACCAATAAAAACATTCCAAGGGTACTAATAGTTAAAGGAAAGATCATCACTTCAACTAGCACTATCATTCCAAGAGAAAACATTAATATAAAAATTCCAAGAATGAAATAACCTAAGATATTTTCTAAAGAATGCTGGTAGTTAATATTATCCTTTAATGTTCCTTGAAAAATGATTTTTGATCTTTCTTTCTCTTCTAAACCATTTTTAATTTTTTTTAGGTATATAGCTGTCTCAAATAACTTTGAATTGAAATTTTGGTTTAAGTTCTCACGTACATAAATTTCCTTTTCTTTAACTTTTTGGAGAATAAGTGGCTTTATTCTATTAGAATCCTTCTTAATTGTTTTACTTCTGGGTGATAAAAAGGAGAGTACATTGATATTAGAAGCTCTTAGTATATTATCCTCATTTAATTGTTCATGGAGGTTAGGGATATTTAGTTCCTTTAAATCATAGTAGAGTTTAAATATTTTTTTGATATAATCAAAAGGAACGTTCCCTCTGTTTTTGAGAAAGAGTAATTCACTTTTTTTAGTATCATTTATCAATTCCTCTTTAAATATGTGAATTTTAAGATTATTTTCAAATACATCATTAATTATTCTCATATAATTAAAAATGGTCTCCTGCTTCTCCTTATTACGTGATCGTATGCCTAATTTAATACCAATCTCATCTATCTTATTGCTTATAAGGATAAATCCCGTGACTGCTAACTTTTTATAATTCTTTGTCTCCTTACAAACTTGAATTAAATGTTTTAATTTTGAATCTGGTACTGAATAATTCATTTTCTTGCCCTCTGCTCAATAAATTTATTATAAATAGATTCTGCTTCTTCTTCCAACGAACCCCTTCTAGGTTGCTTTTCCAACTCTTCTTCTGCAATGAACTTATCTATATCCAGCGGTTCTTGATGGGCTTCAATAATTTTATTAATAACTTTTTCAATAGTGCGGTCTCTTTGTTCAAAGACAATAATAGTATAATAATAAAAAATAGAATAAGGAAAGGTTAAAGCAAAAGCTATTACCTGGAAATAATAGCCACTGTTGAGTAAGAAGACATAGCTTATATTTGTCTTGGGATCTTCATACAAAAGATAGGGAAAATAAAGGTCGTTGGGAAGAAGGTACATGACAGGAAATATAATCACATAAAAACCAATAAATAAAAGTAAAGTTAAGTTAATATATGCGAAATTCTTAAACTTTTGAGGCGATTCCGCTTGCTCTACGTCCTTTCTTAAAGCAATAAATGCACATGCTAAGAGTATTCCAATAAAAGTAAAGTGAAGAATAGGAGAGAGTCCCAATGGATTAGGTTTAAAAATGTCATTAAGAGTGAATTCTTCTGAAAGTGGAGTATACCATTCTATAAAGATTTTATAATTCCAATTGGCAATGATATTATCATTTTTATCAAGGACTTGATAAGTGTACCAATCTAAAAATAAGGACATAAAAAGCAGGATTAATCCCATAAAAAATAACACCCTAAAAATCTGTTTAACCGTAAATTTCATTTTTTTCAATCCTCTAGAAAGGAGCTATATTTTGAAATTAATTTATTTTTTAATTTTGCATCTTTTGCTTCTTTTACTTCTGAAATACCTTCAAAAAAGTCCCCATTGTCAATTTTTGTATTTATTTTATTCTTGTTAACAAGGAATTCTGTTCGAATATTTTCTAATTGAGATAAAAAACCAAAATTCGCATCTTTCCCTAAACATTCATAGGAAAATTGAGTCATCAATTCAGGAGTTAATTCTTCATTGATTAATATTAAACTCGTCTCATCAAAACCCAATTGCCTTTGATAATATGGGGTATGAAACTCTTGTTGTAAAGCTACTTTATTTCTATAAAATTTGAAATATAAGTACCCGAATACAATTGCATAAATAAATATAAGTGCTATACCCAGATTGACAAATACTTGTATTAACTCATGGATTTGTGAGAATAATGCAATTACAAATATTACTCCAAATCCTATGAATGGAAAGGAGTAAAGCCGAACTTCTTCCATAAATGACTCAGTGGCTTTAAAATAACGAGTGATGGAACTTTCTTGCTCACACTGGGTTTCAATAAGATAATACTTTTTCTCAAGATATGATAATAGCTCAGAAAGTTTTGTAGATTCGATAATATAGACATTTGAATGTTTCTGATACGCAAACGGAATAAGTTTTTCTATTAACCCTACACTTCCTTGATTAATGAAAATTGGTTCTATTAAGACTTTAATTTGAAGAGGACCTGCTCTAAAAAATATTCGCTTATTAGTAATGGTTTTTTCTATTGAAAAATTAAGCTTTAGATAGTTGCGAAAAAATCGAAATAATGGGCCTTCAGAAATTAACTGTTGAAAGATCGACTCTTGGGAGGCAACTAATTTATCAAGATTTGCCTTAAGCACTGTATTTAATTCACGATTATATCGTTCTCCATTATATTGTACAGAATCTTCTGATACCACTATTGAGCCTTTAAAAGAATTTATCTTTATAGGTACAATAAGTAGCATGTCTAAAAGTTCATTAACTTTAACAATTTTTACCCCAAATAAATCAAAAGACCTAAAGATAGTATTTAAGAGAGGATTTGGATGGATAATAGAATACTTATTGGAAGTTAACACCTCTAGAATTTCAGATTTAATATGCTCCAATTCAAGAGGTACCAATTTTTCGGAAAAAAAGGTATTATGGATTTTTTCTGGTATAGGCTCGCTTGTGGATGCTATTATAGCTGGAGGAGAAGGTTGTTCAATCGTAGGATGTACTTGTGTATTACTCTCAATTAATAATTCTTCAAATTCATATGGATCTTCAACTTCGCTGTTATTCACCTTGAATGAAGAGCTTTTAACAATTGGTAAGGATTCCGTGTCTTCTGATATTGCCGGTCCCTTTGGTGGGTACCAAACATTAGAAGTAGGTCTCTTTAATTTATTATCAAACCATTTGAAATTCTTTTTCACCCCATTAATCTCTTTTTTAGTCTCAATTTTAACTGTACCTATATCTTTTTTAGGTGATTTCTTAATTATTTTCGAATTAGCGTATTTACTTAATGTTAAAGTGTTTTTATAGGTTTTAGCAGCTTCTATTATTTTTTTTGCCGTTGCAGGACCAATCCCCTT
>JBHLNY010000098.1:0-10897 GCA_048941065.1 Promethearchaeota archaeon | reverse complement strand
TCAGAAGTCTATTTATTAAATATTTTAAATGAAACTTCAAATAATATTTACTTTGTCCCGGCAATAAAAATAGCAGAAGAGCTTGATAAAAGCCAAAAAGCTGCTAATATCGTTATACTAGGTTATATTCTCAGATTTCTACCTTTAACTAAAGAAGAACTTGAGTGCTCTTTAAAGCGACAATTTTCAGATACAAATTTAGAAATTAACCTTAGAGCTCTTACAGAAGGAAATAAACTACAATGATTTAGAGCAGCTACAATTTTTTGATTCATAAGTGAAAGCTTTATTAATAACATTAAACAATACATTAAATTGTACCAAATGGTACTTTAACTAAATTTAACTAAAAAGTATAATCAATAAAAAAATTATCTCTAAAAATAAAAAAAATATGAGAGGTTTGTTTTTATGGAAAAAGAAAAACGAATCAAGCTATTTTTCTTAATTTCAGTGGCACTAGTTCTTTTTTCTGGAGGTATGGCCTATCTTTTTCAAACTGATTTTGGTACAATTGATGTCCAAGAGGTTTCAATTGCCGATGATCTTGGAAATAAAATTGTAGGAAAATTGTATCGCCCTAAAGATGTAACCTCTAGTAATCCAGCACCCGGAGTTCTAGGGATACATGGTTATAATAATGATAAAGATGTTCAGAGGCCTGCTTCATTGGAGTTAGCTAAAGCTGGGCTTGTAGTTTTAGCAATTGATAGAGCAGCTCATGGAGATTCTGAAGGAGAGGCAGAATTTCTTGTTGGATGCCTCGATGCGGGATATAAATGGTTAGCTGGGCAAGCCTTTGTCGACGGAACTAGTATGGGTATTTTTGGTCATTCTATGGGGTATATATTAGGTGCAGTAGTAGCAGCATTAAATCCTGACCATGATGCATGTGCATTTGAAACTTTTCCTCCATATCTATATAATTTTGGTATACATCATAACGTATTACATATATGGTCAGAATACGAAGAATGGTATGATCTGCCTGACGGGACCGTTCCTTTTACATTACCCCTCCCTACTCCCTATACATCAGATATGACTGTAGATGAAGTTATAGAGAACGGGATGGCCATTCTTGAACTCAATGCTGGTGTAGCTCCAGGAACTGGTGAGACGGATACAACTTATGGAAATTTTAGCGCTGGAACAGCTTATCGAGAACATTTAGCTAAAGGTTTAACACATCCCGGTCAAACAATGGATCAAACTTGTACCGCTGAAATTACAGCATGGATGTTACAAGCTTTAACGGGTATCAGTGAAAGCGAAGCGTGGGATATTGCTGCTATTGAGGGTCAAACTTATTTAGGAGTAGAAATTTTTAGTGGTTTAGCATTACTGTTTAGTTTTGTATCTGTAGCTTTCTTGGCTCAATTATTGTTAACAACAAAGTTCTTTAAACAAGTTCAACAACCAATGCCGGAACGTATAATAGTCAAAAAGAAATATACTTGGTGGTTATTTGCTACAGCTAATACTGTAATTGCTGCTTTATTTTTCGGTCTCTTTACAGCTGCAGACAGACAATGGTCTTTAGATGATATCGGTACATGGGGAGGTCCTTGGAAATTGGGACTGGTGAATAATTGGATGGGATTTTTTCTAACGACTGCTGCCGCCGCTACTTTTCTAGTTTCGCTATGGTATATAATAGTCCATATGAAAGAGAGAGGTAGTATAACATTATATGATCTTGGTGTTACCTACGATACAAAGCTTGGCAAATCTATTAGCAGTAAAACACATTGGCAAACCTTTGGAAAGACTGCTTTACTAGCGATTACTCTGTTTGCATGGATGTATATGCTTGTAAGTATTTTCCAGACATTCTTTTTGATTGAATTTAGAATTTTTTGGGCGTTTGCGAAGATGTTTACTCCCCAGCGATTCTTGATGTTCTTGTTATATCTACCTATGTTTTTACCATTTTTCCTAGTAAATGGTGGAGCTTTTTTATTCGGGCAAATTCGTCAAGGAGAATCAAGTTCGTCATGGAAAACCCATTTAATTTGGTGGCTTAAAACATTATATGCTATGCTAGCGGGTCTCTTAGTCCTTTTTCTTATTCAATATATAGGAGTAATGTTTACCAATTACCCATACAATGGTTGGTGGTTTAATCCCATAATGCCCCTCCAATTGATGTCAGTTATTCCTCTATCTGCGCTACTCTATTTCATTATGATTTTCTTTTATCGTAAAACAGGGAAAATCTATCTTGGTTCAATATTTGCAGCATTAATTACAACTTGGTTCTTCAGTGTTGGAACTGTATTTGCTGTCGGCTTATAGAAATCAAATTAAAATTTTTCTTATAATAAATAACTTTTTTTTTTAATTATCTCTTTCAAAAAGTTCAGTAAGTTGATCCAACAACTTAGATTGGGTGAAAAGAATGCTATTTAATATTAAAGATGAGAGATTTAATGGCATATCAATTTCTTTAATTTTTTAGAGGATAAGTACCAAATTTTTTTGTTGTCTCAATCATCCATTTTAATCGTTCAACAGAAATTGTAGGATGAAAATTAGCTGGAGAAACCATGAATCCCCCGCCATGACCCATTGCTTTTATAGCATTTTTAACTGCTTGTTCCACTTCTTCTTTTGAGGCATCAACTAAGATATGTCTTGTATCAATATTTCCTGATAAACATAGCTTATCTCCTACTTTTTTTTTAACGAATGAAGGATCTACGTAGGGAAGTTCTAAACATTGAAGTCCATCAAAACCAGATTCTATTATGAAATCTAAAAGAGTAGTAATATCTCCATCGGTATGGAGTATGTATTTTCCACCCCAATTATGTATAGCCTCTGCAACTTGCTGATAACATGGTAAGAGATATTCATAAAAATATTTTGGGTTTATAATGGGTCCCGATTTAAAGGCAATATCTCCCCCTTCAAGAAATATTTTGGCACCGCAATCGGAATAAGCCTTAAAGACCGTTAAAACAAAATTGGTTGTGAAATCAAACCGTTCCTTAATTAACTTAGGATCGTTTTTTAATGCGCGAGCAAAATAATTCATTCCCATTCCCTGCCATACAGGAGGAAATATTGAGGTTAAGGCATTTTGTGCTATAATACATATCTCATCCTTTATATCACGACACTTTCTTAGAACTCCTTTATAAAATTTTTTTGCATTTTTGTATTCATCTTTCAAATTTGGTTTAGGATATGCTTCCCAATCTTCTCGATTTTTAATATATCCTCCATAGTAATCTGGATATGGATTTTCATCAATATTTCTTACTTTATGTCTCTTTCCAAATATATCTGTCATCTCAGTTTTACTTTCGAGAATAAATGGGATATATTGGACTCCAACTCCATCAAATCCTAATTCATAACCAGCTCTAACTGTTTTTGAAAAGACTGAAATCTCAATATCATTTAGGATTGAATTGATTCTATCAAGCCAATCTTCAGGATATTTCTGTTCCAACTCATCAAAAATATCGAAAGTAGTTCGTGAAGGCGCTCCCAAGATCTTATCTGCTACATTACCGTCTATATTTATCGTATGGATTGGAATTCTGTCTGGTTCTTCAAGATTTAATGCTGACCATATTCTCTCAAAACTATTCATACTTATATTTTTAACTGTAAATTTTGATTAAAAGTTAAAAAGGTGGATTTTTCAAATACTTTTTTAAAAAAAAAGAAATTTTAAAATATTATTACTTAATTTTATACTGGCTTTTTAAGAAATTAATAACATAATCTTTGACTTTATCGCGATCAGGTAAACTAGCTACCATACCGTATATAGCTGAATCTCCCTCAGAGATCTTTTCGGGCTGTTCAACGACTTCTTTAACAGCTTCTCTAAGATCATTTAAGAAAACATCAACAATTTGAGCATGATGGGGATTTACCATCATGTGTAAAGCATTTGGGAATTGAATACGATCTAAATGCCATCCTTTTTCATCCATAATATCTCCTAAATGAAAAATGTTAATCTTATCAGATGTAAAAGAAAAAACGCTCATTACTGGTTTTCCAAGAATAAATAACTCGGGTATTTGATTGATACCAGCAATCAATTTTTCTGTTGCGTCCATAACAATCTTTGCCAAGTTTAAATAACCATCCATCCCTAAAGATCTCATAGCTGCCCATGCTGCTGCGATTGCACCACCAGGGCGAGTTCCTCTCATAGTTGTTGAAATATAAACTCCACCAGACCAGTCTGTATAAACAGAAAATTGATATTTCCAAATTCTTTCTCTTCGATAAAGTATTGTAGATGATCCTTTAGCTCCGTAGCCATATTTATGAATATCAGCCGATATCGAGGTTACACCAGGTACAGAAAAATCAAAATCAGGAACTTCATATCCAAGTTTCTTTACAAAAGGTAGCATAAATCCTCCAAGACATGAATCTACATGCATTCCAATGCCACGTGATTGAGCGATAGAGGCAAGTTCTGAGATTGGGTCCACAACTCCCCTCGGGAAGTCACAAGCAGAGCCAACCATTAAAATTGTATTGTTGGTTAATGCTTCTTCCATTGCTTTTACATCTGCTCGGTGAGTATCTTTATCTACTGGAACTCGTACTGCTTTTACTCCAAAATAATCTGCTCCCTTATCAAAAGCAGGATGTGCAGAACTAGGCAAAACCATTTCAGGTTCTTTAATATCAGGAAATTTATCTCTAGCCCAATCTCTATAAGTCTTTACCGCCATTACAATACTTTCAGTTCCTCCTGAAGTCATACTTCCACAACACCTCTTGTCTCCCCCAAACAAATCAATAACCATGGAAATCACTTCTGTTTCAAATTTTTTTAAGCTTGGAAATGCAATTGGACTTAATGCGTTCTTAGAGAAAAACATAGTATAAGCTTTTTTGAGCATTTCAGTGTGTTTATCTGTAGCATGATATACTAAGCTCCATACCTTACCATCTCTCCAATTTATATCATCTTTTCGAATCTCTTCCATTTCATTAAGGACTTTAATGTCAGGAATTCCATTTTCAGGTAATACTACTTTAGGTCTAGCCATTTTTATTCACAGAAAGATATTACATTATTTAGTTTATTTAAATTTATTAAGAGTTTAAAACCTTGATATAGTATTAGGTAAAAAATAATGATTTTAATGACTATTTTGGAAAAAAAAAAGAAAAAGAAATATAAAAAAATTATTTTAATAGATTATTTGAGTTCCTTAGCTTCTGATATCCAATCTTCAACCTCTTCTAATTTTGGGAGTCTTCTAATTATGTCTGGCTTTTTTTTATCTAATTCTACTATTCTTTCTAAAGTATTTTCAGGATTTCGCTGAGCAAATTCTTTTACAGAGTCTATACCTATTTGGTTTAGTATATCGGCATATTCAGGACCTACCCCTCCTATTCGCATTAAATCTGCATGTTCAGCCCATTTATCTATCAACTTCTCTGAGATTTTAGTTTTTGCAACTAAATCTTTAACTTTATCAGCATCTAATAATAAGAGACTTTCAACTTTAGAGACTCCAGCTTTCTCTAAAGTTTTTCCATACTTTTTTCCGATACCTTCAATTTCTATAATCGGAGTTTCCTTAGGACTTGTTTTAGCTTTTTTATCTTCATACAGATCATTAGCTTCTTTAATCCATCCATTAATGTCTTCTACTTCTGGGATCTTTCTTATAACATCGGGCTGCTTTTTGTCAAATTCTACGATTTTATCTAGTGTACTCTGTGCTGTTCTATATGAAAGTTCCTTAATTGAGTCAATGCCGATCTTATTTAAGACTTCGGAATATTCTGGACCAATACCCTTAATCTTCATTAATTCTGCTTGTTCTTGCCATTTATCAATCAATTTAGGTGAAATTTTGGTTTTTTCTGCTAATTCTTTAACTTCTCGCCAAGTTAAGGGTATTAAATCTTCTACTTCACCAAATCCTGCTTTTTCTAAAATCTTAGCATATTTTTCGCCAACCCCTTCAATTTCAATAATTTTCATGCTATTCGCTCCTTATATTTTAAAATTATAATTTGATTTGTATGTAAAATATTGTGTGTTCTTTTATAATATTTTACTCAAAAATAAGTCTAGAATTAATTATTTTTTTAAATTGAATTACTTTATTTCTACTAATTATTTTAATATCTTGATCATAATAGATTGAGAGGTGATATATTAATGAAATTAATTACGGGTGTAGATATTTTAGATGAGGAGATAAAAGAAAAGTTGAAAGCAGAAAATATTTATAAAATTTTTAATAATTTTATCATTCCACTTATAACAGAGGAAGAACGGGAATTTTTAGAGGAATTAGAGACTTTTTTACTCAAAAATATTGAACCTAAAATGAATTTAAATGAAGAAGTTTATAGTCTTTTTCCAATCTTGGGGAAAAAAAATTATATACAAAGACTAAATCCACTTGGAGACTTTGATAGATATAATATGCGCTATGAAATGCTCCTAGCAATGGCTACATCAATTATTGATCCCGAATTAGATTTAGCTAGAGTGGTTACAGGGGTTATATTTGCCAATCCATTATTTCAATTTGGTAGAGGAGATAGAATTTCTGAAATTTTAAATCAAATAATAACAGGCAAAAAGATTGGTTGTATATGTATCACAGAAAAGAAGCATGGATCTGATGCAGTTAACATGGAAACTAAGGTTTTAGATAAAGGAGATCATCTAATTTTTGATGGAGAAAAATTATATACTACTAACGGTCCGGTAGCTGATTATTTCATAGTATATGGAGTTTTAGATGTGTCCGATCCACGAGGAACAATGTACCAAGCAATTGCAGAAAGAGGATATGAAGGATTAATAACCAATAGGCTTGGTATTCAATCAGTTCCACGTGTAGAAATTGGTCAGACTCTCTTTAATTCTGTTAAGATCCCTAGAGAAAATGTTCTTGGAGATAAAGGTCAAGGATATAAAAATTTATTTTCTGGACTTGTAGCTGAAAGATGTTCAATAATTGGTTCTAGCTTAGGCATTGCATGGTTAACAGCTATTACAGGTCTTATTTATACAAATTTAAGAACTCAATTTCAACGACCATTGTATGATTTTCAAGGAGTGTCATTTCCTCAAACACAGAATTTTACTGAATTAATGGCAGCTACAGAATTAGGATTTAAATCTGCTTCTGAGTATAATAAGACTATTGAACGAAAATATTTCGATCGACAAAAATTCATTAAATATAATGCAGCATTTAGTTCAGGAACAAAATATCTTGCATCTCATTTGGCTCATAAAATTGCTTATGAAACCCAACAATTATGTGGAGGAATTGCATTTACTGACAACCTAAGGATTGATAAAGCATTAGAAGTTGCTAAAGTTCAGGAAATAATAGGAGGAGCACGAAATATTCAGCTGTATTTAGTTAGTAGAGCAATAAGAGACATGATTTCTCTATTATAACTACTATTGAATTTCATAAATATAGGTTAATATTAATAAAATTTAAAATATGATGAGATAACGCTAATTATAATTGTTGTTGTTTTTGGGCTTTATTCAATTTTTTAAAACCTTTTATGAGTTTCATTATTGAAAAACCCCTGAACACATTCCCATTTGATTTGCATGTAGGTAAAACATATGGAATTACTTTACTGCAACTCTCTTCAATATCACCAGCAACATATTTCAAAACTAAATCCATTTCATGCTTGAGTGTTTCTTCAGCCTTCCAGCCTTCGACTATTTTCGAAATTTTAGTTAAATTTGTTCTCTGCATACCGGGATGAAAAATATTTATTTTAAGATCATCTCCTCTCTCTTTGAATTCTTCTGCTAAACATTTGGAGAAAGCAACCACGCCCCCTTTAGAAGCTGAATAAATTGTCATATTAGGGATGGGTCGATCTGCACCTCCACCTGATAACGTGACTATCCTTCCATATTTTTGTTTGATCATCTGAGGCAATACTGCTGCTATTGAATACATCACTCCCATCAAATTTGTGCCAATTATGATTTGTGCTTCTGAGGAAACTTTTTCTAAGGATAAATATCCAAAAGGCCCATAAGATAGGCTCAGACCCGCATTTGCTACAAGGATTCGAATAGATCCAAAAGTTTCTATTGTCTTGTCCACTAGTTTTTTTAAAGCTACGGGATCAGAAACATCACATGGAAATCCAATTATAAAATCACCAAATTCCTCTTGAAATTCGGAAAGGGTATTATTTACATGGTTTTCATTTCTAGAGCAAATTGATACCTTACAGCCTTCACGAAGAAATAGTTCTGCAATTTTTTTTCCGATTCCGCTTGTTGAACCAGTTACGATTGCAGTTTCATTTTTCATACTCACTTATTTCATCACTATATTTTACAATTTGTTCAATCTTATTAATAATTTTAAATTAATAGAAGTACTAAAGTTAAGAGGATATAAAAACTTTAATCTTATAAAAATAAAACCAATATCAAAATTAATTTTCAGAATTTGAGCATATGTGGTAAGTATTATTAACGATTTTATATTAAATTCCATAGAGATTTTAAAAAAAGCGTTATATGTGTTAATTTGAGGATTTAATATATGGATAATGAAGTCGAAGAGCTACTTGCAATCATAGCTGAAAGAGCACAGTTAGCTGAGGGTATCGAAGGTGTTCGATCAATTTTACTTACCATGTACCGCTTTCCTTCTCTAAAAAATAAAAGAGTAGCTCAAAGAACTGGGATTGCCATCCCTACACTTGCAGCTGTTAGAAGTGAGCTAGTTAAATCTGGGATTATTGAAAAGAGAAATTCTCTTGGTGAAAAAGGAAGAGAATGGGTAAAGACTAGATTAAATTTAAACTTTGAATATGATCCTCTTCCTGGAAATTTTAGTAATACTGTTGATAAAACACCAGAAGAGTTTTTATATTTAGAAAGCATTAGAGAGTTACTAAAAAATCGCCCAACTCCAGAGTTTGCTCTTGATCAATCACATGCCGATTTTCCTACAATAATAAGAAGAACGTTATATCTACTTAAAGAAGGGGATATTGAAGGAAGAAAGATTATTTTTTTAGGAGATGATGATACTATCTCGCTATCAGTGGGCTTAACTAAATTAGCAAAAGAAATCACAGTATTGGATATAGATAAAAGGATTTTGAATTTTCTTTCAGAATCAGCTGAGAAACTCTCCTTAAAAAATTTAAATTTTATATGTCATGATCTAAGGGAATCATGTCCTAAAGACATCATTAATAAATATGACATAGTTGTAATGGATCCTCCATACACTAATGAAGGTTTAAGACTATTTTTGAAAAGAGCTAAACAAGTGTTAAAATCAACTATAGATGTTAATGGCAAGATTTATCCAATAATAGGAAAAAAATGTCTTCTGAGTTTTGGAAGTAAACCTCCAGAAGAAATGCAGCAAGTGCAATTATCTATATTAGATCATGGATTCATAATTAAGGAAATGATCCCTGACTTTAATCATTATATAGGAGCAAGCATTATTGGACAATTTAGCCACCTTTTCTATTTACAAACTGTATTAGATCCACACACTAGATTCAATATTAGCTATGATTCACATCCAATATACACTTCAGAAGTAAAAATTAAGTCAATCCCTTCCTTTCTACCAATTGGGTTTCATTTTGTTGGAGAAATGCATTTTTCTTCACAAGATATTATTTTAAATAACAAAAAAGTCCACCACATCTTTCTGGATTCTCTTACTTCTGCTAAATTAAATATTTTAGATACCTATTATCATAATTACGCACCACATGGATATAGTATTATCGCAATTTTGGAAACAAGCCATGCTGCTCTTCATACATGGCCAGAACATGGATATATGAGTATTGATATTTTTATTTGTGATGTATTTGAAAAAGGATTAAAAGCATTAAAATTATTAGAAAAGGAACTTAAACCTGAAAAAACTGAATTCTATTACATGGAACGCGGAAAAGAATCTATAATTGAATATAGACCAATTGATTTATAAGCTTTTGATTGAATATTGAAAAAGGTCAATAACATAGAGAATTACATAACAATAGACAAATGGGTTACAATAAACTTTAATAAAAAATAAAATAACTTTAACATATTTAGATTACAATTGTTTAGAAGTTAAAAAGTTGAGAGTTTAAATGGATAAATTTTTTAAAATTTTTCATTGTAAACTTTATAATAGGGAGCAAATTTTAAATTGGGAACTTCCTGAAAAATTAAAAGAAAAACTGGGGGTTGATAAACACAATTACTTCTTTTTAACGACTTCAAGAGAGGATTCTCATGAAGGACATGAACATATTCATTTATCTATCTTTCCTACGAGATATAATGTTATAAATCTTCTTGTCGTAGAAGTTCCAATAATCGATCCTAAAATTTTAAATAAGATTTTAAAAACTATAATTAAGTTTAATTTTGATATTATTACTTCAACAGGTTTTTGCAAAGATCAGAACGAGTGTTTCTTGGGTATTTTTTTCTCTAAACCTCTTGAAAATAATACAAAAGATTTAGTTTTAGAAGTAGAAAAAATTAAAAATGTAGGTAATGTTAAAGTTTTTAATTATACTTGTGATGGATATTGTGAAGAATAGTTTTCTTACTTTTAAATTTAAAAGTGTTTTACCAGAAAGCGTCTTCTAATTTCTTAATAATTTCTTCTAAAGATTCTTCAATTTCTTTATCAAAATTATTAAAAAGGGTTGTATCTCCATTCCAATTATTTAAGATATGTTCAGGGTACAGTTCAAAAAATTTTTGCATAATTATCTCTAATTCTTGCTTTATCTTCTTGGAGTTGTGCTTTCTGGAAGCATTTGCAATAAATAAGTAATTTTTCTTTTTAAGTAAACTAAAACGTTTATTAGCTAACTCAAAATTTGACAATCCTCCTTTCGAGAGTTCTTC
>JBHLNY010000392.1:0-2771 GCA_048941065.1 Promethearchaeota archaeon | reverse complement strand
CCGCCGAAGGCAGCGTGGGGCTAAAGACCCTGCGCTGGAAGCACGAAGCCCCGGTGGGACTCTGCGCAGCGTCCCGCAATACCATCCCCACTTCAATACAAGATTGACACCGGATAGTGGGTGTAGTATACTACTGACAAGCACATCAGACAGGGAATCAGGATGTCTCAGCCAGCCAGTCGTATCTACCTAGACGTGTGCGCGTTATGCCGACCCTTTGACGATCAGAGCCAAATGCGTATTCGCCTGGAGACAGACGCCGTGCAGTTGATCCTCAGCCACGTCCGCTCTGGCAATCTGACACTGGTTGTCTCTCCGGCCCACGATGTCGAGATCGGTGCTATAGACGATCTCACCGAGCGGGAGCACCTCCTATCAACGCTGCAGCAAGTTGGTCATCGCGTCACGTTTGACTTGCGACAGGTCCGTGAGCGAGCCGAGCACCGAGCGCGACAAGGTCTCGGCCCGGCTGACGCGGCGCACCTGGCCTTTGCCGAAGAAGTGGGAGCGGATTTCATCACCTGCGATGATCTCCTACTGCGGCAGTGCCGGCGCATTCAACCTGCTGTCTGGTGCGGCACGACAGTGGCGTTTTGTGACAAGGAGAATCTAGGATGAAAGAGCATATTTATCTTCAAGAAGACGAAATGATCCGCCGCGCCATTGATGCGCTCATGAGTACCCTGGGCCCCATCGAAGCAGTGCGCTTCCTGACACTGCCCCGACAGCGCAGAGTGGATTCCGTGACTCGGCATCGCCAGTGGCAAGACAGCCTGGACGAGGAACGGTTCTTCGATCAGGTTTTCGGCACCCCAGAAACCTCTCGGCCTCCTAACACACGAGTCATCGATTAGCGCGCCCTCGTCACCGGAATAGCACCGCTGATGGAGAAAGCAGCAAGCCGGCCGTGGGGCCGGCTTTGCCATGCACCGAGGCTGGAATCACCGATGACGGACCGCTGGACAAACGTGACGCTGGTCCTTGTGGGCGCAACTCACCCTACCTGACTCCGTCCACACACTCCGTGCACTGCGTAGCAGGCAGGGTGGCCGGGTCCCCGGCCCGGGTGGCGCCGTAGGGGAAGTAGTGGAGCGCGGAGTCCGGCACCTTGCCGCCGCTGGCGTTGGTGAGCAGGGACGTGGAGCCCAGGCCGGCCCTGAGCAAAGCCGAAAGGTGGAACCACTGAAGCACTGAGAGGGCTGAGCACACTGAGGAGCTTCAGTGCATTCAGCGTGTTCAGTGAGTCAGCGGTCCAGGCGCGCGCAAACGGCAAGCCGGCCCTGGGGCCGGCTTTGTCATTCACTGAGGCTTGGATCCGTTGGTGGTGGGCGCGGCGGCGGCCGCGTTGGGCCAGGCGTGGCGCGCGGTTTTGTGGGCGCAGCCCACCCCTAGCCGCTGAGATTTGAAGCCACCAATGACGCTGACCTGGGCAGACAGAAACCTCCCCTATTCGCTGAGGTCCATAGAGGCTTCTGTCTCGATCAAGGCGCGTACCCGTTCAAAATCCTCTACTACATCCTGAAAGCCTTCGAACAATTGGTCATGGTAGTATTCACGGTAAAAAGACGTGGGCCATAGAAGCAAATTACCATTTTTCACACGTGCTTCCCAGTATCGAGAAACGCGACCGTCTACAATCGCGAAAAGACACAATGGCGCTGAGAACAAGTAGTTTTCATCCTCCAGCGACAACTGGATCCAGGGCATGCCGCCTAGAATTTCCAGCCCGAAAACAATGTATTCGGTGCCAACAATGAGACCATGGAATGCCTGCTCACCTGGGAAATAATATGGACCAAGCTGTTTGGCTTGCTGCTCGTTAGGTAGTAGTCCGATGCATTTGACTCTCATTGTAGCCTCCTCCAACTATCGCTGTCTTATCTGGCCTGGCTTGAACTCGACGCGCATACCTGTTGTCACGTTCTGAATCCAATGAATTTGGAACTTGGTCCCATCCCTACACGTGTATGAAGAACTTGTCATCTTCACCCAATCATATCGATCACCTCCATATGTACTCACTACCCTTTCCCAATCCCACAATATACGTGGATTATTTTTTCCTCCAGCTATTATCCGGCCCGGCTCGCTTGCTAACTGCTGGACTGCAAACCATCGTTCGAGCCTAGCAGCATCAACATCAGCGCCATGGCTGGTTCTTCTCGGTATCATATCGTCCCCGAACACGGTAAAGAGATCCAAGGCAACCATAAACGGGTCGAACGGAGTTTTCGTAACTGAGGATTCAACAACCTCCTCTCCCACAGCTCTTATAACATGTGCCTGTAAGGGATGAGTCACAATCCACTGACCAGCGGCTGCCCCGCCAACGTAAAGCAGTTCCCCACCAGCTACAAGACCCACCCCAATGAACGGCGCAGCAACGGCAATCCAAACGCTGTCAGGGTTTCCTTTGGCCCCTCCTTCGACTATAGCCACCTCAGGTGGCATCGCGCCACTCCCAGTCCACCGTACTTGTGGTGTGGTATCATAACTGTACGTTTCCGTTTGCGGGTGATAATAGGCCTCGTCTTTGTCTCCTTGCTCGTGCACAGGAATCGAGTGCCCACTCGGATCAGTGTACCGCAGCGGATTGTTGTAAACGTACGAGTACCGGTTGAGCGCCTGCGGGTTCCCCGGCTCCGGCACCACCGTATCCGCAGAGATGAACCGGCCCAGCGCCGGGTCGTACCTGCGGCCGGGCTCCATAATACAGCAGCCCGGTGCTCATGTCAAGCCGTTGCCCGGTGAAGTTGAACGCGGTGGGCAGG
>JBHLNY010000391.1:0-2773 GCA_048941065.1 Promethearchaeota archaeon | reverse complement strand
TTGACCTCAATGTTAGTGATTTATTTAAAGAAATATCAGATATGGCCAAATTGTACAATATGTATATCGTTCCTGGATCATTTCATGATCAAGAAACATACCGGAATGTTAGTATGGTTATTGGACCAGAAGGAATTGTATGGGAACAAGAAAAGCATATTCCTGCAATTATTAGTTTTGGAGAGGGAAACCGTTTTAAGGAAGGAATACAAGTTAGTAGCTTACCAAGGAAAACTATTGTTTGTAATACAGAGTTTGGTAGAATCGCTATTGCTATTTGTCGAGACTTTCTTGACATGGATTTAAGAGTAGAGTTAAAAAATTTCGAACCTGCAATTGATATAATTCTAAATCCCGCGTTTACACCAGTCACAGCCGACTTCAAAGCAGCCCATTTTGATGCACGTCGATCTATATATGCATATTGTTTTTTTGCTAATATTGGTGAATTTGGAGAATCCCAAATCTATACACCTGAAAAGGATCGAACTGAACGAATTGTACCAGCAAAAGAAGAAGGTTTGATTTTTAAAGATATAGATTTATTCAAGCTACGTTCAGAACGTAAAAAATGGGAGAAAGAGCATAAAAAGGAAAGGTTGTTTATTCAAAGCACAAGATAATATAAATAATAGGATATAGGTTTGATTATTTTTGATCTTAGAAGTTTATCAGATAATTTTACTTATTTTTATTGGAGCACTTGTAGGTATCAGTATGAGCTTTATAGGTCAAACTGGGCAAGGAGTTGTAGTACCTCTGATTTTGATAATTACAGGAGATGTTTTTTTAGCAATCGCAATAAGTGTTTTAAATGATTTAATAGCAGCAATTGCTGTGGGTTTTAATTATACCAGAAATAAACAATTCTATTTCCGTCGTGATATATTAATTCTGATGTTGATTGCCAGTATTGCTGCATTTTTTGGAGTTTTTATCTTGATAACCACTCCTTTAGGGGCTGTTTTTGGGTGGGGAATTCCCATTTTTATTATTTGTTTAGGATTTGGTATTATTAGAAAAGGTTTTCCTACATCAGAATCAGTTCAGAGAACAGTAAATAATATCATTAAGCGATTTTCCAAAAATGATTTGAATGATTTAGAATATAAGGAAAGTCAAAGCAATTTTAAAGAACCGGATCCTGTTCAAAATGAAGAAATACAAGGATTTATTAAACCTCATTCAAAATTATTTTATATTTTGGCAATCATACTTGGAATGATTGTTGGTTTCAATTCAGGAATGTTTGGAGCGAGTTCAGGATTCATTATAACAATAGTTTTAATCATTTTGTATGGGTATCCAATAAAAAAATCGGTTGGTACTGCATTACTATTAAGTATATTCATGTGTTTCCTTACATTTTCTATATACCAACTTTTAGGTTTTACTATTAAAGATCAGTTCTATTATAATTGGGAATTTACTCTTTATCTTGGAATTGGTTCATTTATAACAGGATTTATTGTTTCAAATTATGTACAAAGATTATCTGCTAAAGCAATGGGAAGAGGAATGGGTGCAACAATGATCAGTTTAGGCATTATATCTTTAATCTTCTATTTCCTTATGTAAAGTTATAAGGTGCTAAATTCTTCTTTTTTAAAACCCCAAGATTTTATGATTGTTTCTGCCCCATTAATTATTTCTTCTATAAAGGCTTTAACTGGCAAAATTTCTTTCCGGTGTCCTAATGCCATAGAAGGAGACATAAAATTTTTAACATTATAATTAAAAATCCTATCATAAAAATCTTCATTAAAAATATCCATATTAAGCCATTTTTTTTTAATATTTAATGATACTGGACATTGTTTTGTTATCATTAATGCTGTTCCAAAACAAACCGCATCAGCACCCATAGCTAATGCACTAAGAAAACCTCTTGCATCACCAATCCCACCAGCAGCAATAATAGGGATTGTAAGTAGCTTTTTAGCCATTGTAATATTTACTAAAGTTGTATTTGAAAGAGGATTTTTAAAGCCAGTACCTTCTAAACCGACTAAAGTAACTCCATCTGCACCATCTTTTTCTGCTGAAATGGCATGTTTAATAAGAACACATTTATGAAACCACTTTCCTCCAGCTTGGTGTATTCTATCACCTAAAAATTTTGCTTTAAATCCAGAAGTAGTAAAAATCTTAATATTTTCATTGAGCGCTACTTCTATATAATCTAAATAACGTTTTTTTCTCTTATTATCTTCATTAGTATCACTTAAGGGGTGATGAGGTAGTGAAAGATTGATTCCAAAAGGTTTATCAGTAAGTTCTTTCATGTTTTGCAAATCGAGTTTAAATTCTTCTAAATTTGGAAAATTTAAAGCTGCTATAATTCCTAATCCACCCGAATTTGAAAAAGATGAGGCAAATTCTGACTTACCCCACCCACCAAATGCCCCCATTATAATTGGATACTTAATATCAGTTATTTGAGTAATTCTAGTCTTCCAGATCATAATAAAATCTAGTTGATTTTTAGAGTAAAAAAATAATTAAAAAAAATTGAATTTATTTATAATTTACTTCTTTTTATTATATTCTGCAGGGCTTCCCCCGCTTTCAAGATGATCAACATATTTTTTCAGACTTTCTAAGAGCATATCACCAGCCATACCAAGTATACTTTCTTGATTTGGATCTTCAAATTCTGCCCACCCCATTACTTCAGTTGAATCTCCTTTTGGATTAAGAACATATCCCATTTTACTGAAGGGTCCTCCTTCTATATCCATTGATATTCTTTCATTTTCTACTCTTTCAGTAA
>JBHLNY010000097.1:0-11081 GCA_048941065.1 Promethearchaeota archaeon | reverse complement strand
GGCAAGTTCGTAGATGAAATAACAGATCTTGGATACAGACAAATGATGAAAGCATATTACTTCGCAGGAGCGTTAAAATATATAAAAAATCCTGAAAAACTTCTTACAAGTAAAACCCTTCAAGGATTCATCCGCTTAGTCGCATCTCCTAACTATAATTCAGCGGCTAATTTCTTACACACCAAAAATTTAATGATCTCAGCAATGCATTTTCAAGATGCATATAACTTCGATTTGGAGCGAGTAAGATCATGTTTAGTCCATTACGGAGTGATAGATCCATCGGATAATAGCAAGGTTTTAGAGATTCCCTTTTGTGCAATGAACACATTACACCGGGAGCGAATAGAAGAGGCACTTGCGATTCAAGGAGAACAGGCAAAAAAACCTGAAATAATTCAATCTGAAATCGAGGAACTTTTAGAAACCGTTAAGGATTAAATTTTTAAAAATCTTATCTTTATTCTCTTTTTATATCATTTTCTATGGATTATCTAATTCTACTGTCTCTTATTTTATTATTATTTTTTTAGAAATATTATTTTCTATGAGATATTTTGTATCTAACAATTAACTTTTCATGAGTATTCCTACTTTTAATACTATGTAGATATAACAAAACCTTTAAATAGTAATATTGTTGAAACTACATAGCAATGAAGATTTTATTAATTTATCCACCCTTTCAAGTTGGAAAAGGTATGGGAAAGGTGATGTGTAGTCCTCCATTGTCACTATTGACTCTAGCTGGAGCAGTTAAAGATTTGGATCATGAAATAGAAATACTTGATTTAAATATCGATCATTCTTATGGAATCATAAAAATTGAACAAAAGATAAAGCAATACGATTTAGTTGGAATCACTTGTATGACAAATACGTTTAAAGTAGTATTAAATCTTTGTAAAATTGCTAAAAAAAATGGTATTATAACTCTACTAGGTGGATTTCATCCGACGTTAAAACCAGATATTATTGAAGAGTTTAAATGTATTGATATGATTTGTAGGGGTGAGGGAGAAATAACCTTTCGGGAATTGTTAGTTGGTAACCCAAAAAACGAAATTTTAGGGTTATCATATAGAGATAATGGAGACGTATTTCATAATCCAGATCGACCTCTTATTAAAAATTTGGATAAAATTGTCTATCCTTATAATGAACTCATTTCTTCTGATTCTTATCATTATTTATGGATAAAAGCTTGGGTTGTTGAATCCAGTAGAGGATGCCCTTTTAAATGCAACTTTTGTTGTGTCACCAAATTTTATAAGGGTAAGTATAGAGTAAAATCTCCCCAAAGAGTAATCAATGAACTTTTTAATGTACCTAAGCATGTTAAACTAATCTTTTTTGTAGATGATAATTTTTCACTAAATCAAAAGCGCACTCTTCGTATTTGTGATTTAATAAGAAAGAATAAACTGCATAAACGATTTATGTTTGTTTGTCAGAGTCGAGTTGATGATTTAGCAAATAATCCTAATATGGTTAAAGCCATGTCAGAAGCCGGATTTATATGTACATTTCTTGGTGTCGAGTCAACAAAACAAATGAGTTTAAATCGAATGAATAAACGATATTCACTTGATAAATTACGTAAATGTATTAATTCCTGTCATAAGAATGGGATAATTGTTTTTGGATCTTTTATTATAGGCAATTTAGGAGAAAATTCAGTAGACACATGGAAAACTCTTCATATGATGAAAGAACTTGAAATAGATCTCATGATGACTAATCCAATAACACCCTTCCCAAATACTCCATTATATGATGAGGCTGTGGCCAATAATTGGATATCTAAGGACTTTAAATGGGAAAAATGGGATTTAACATCCGTAATGAGTACACCTGATATGTCTAAAACGGAAATACAAGATCTACTCGATGAAAGTTATAGGTTCTTTTATAATGATATCGGGTATTTATTATTCGGAAAACGATTATTAAGATTGATTTTCAACCCAAAATTTTGGTGGTTTAGAAAAGTTGCATTTTCCTTTCTAACCAATGGATTGACCAAATTTTTATTACAATTAGATTAATATCGATTAAACTTAAATAGTAAAGCTATTTTATTTCAGAAAAAGCTAATCAATTTCATGCTTTTGAGAATAATTATTGAATAAATTAATTATATATTCTACAAATTCCTTTTCTCTAAAAGTTCTAAAGATAGGAAAATTAAATAAGAAAAGCTTAAAAGCTTAAAATACACTAAAGATATAACAATTTAAAGATTTAAGAATTTACTAAAATCATTTATCTAAAAATGATTAATGATTTATATGAAAAGTAAAGATGCTAAGGTTAATCGAGTAATAGTGGGGAAAGTTGAACCTGATGAGGATCTGATTGATGTGATCATTAAATTAGTAAAAACCTACAACATTAAAGCTGGACTTTTTAATTGCATAGGTGCCTTTAAAAAATTTACCATTGGATATTTTGATCTTGATAAAAAACAATATAAGCTGGAAACATTCAATGAAAATGTTGAATTAGTTTCGTGTCTTGGAAATATTGCTTATAAAGATGGAGAACCAATAATCCATGCCCATATCTCTGTTGGAAGACCTGATTATAGTATTATTGGAGGACATCTTAACCAACCAAGTATAATCTCAGTAACAGGCGAAATTTATATCCTTGAAATTGATCAACAATTAAACCGTTCGCTATACCCTCAATTTAATTTATCCCTATTGAATATTTAAAAAAACATATCCCATCAAAAAAATGTCGGACAATTCAGATATAATTGGAGAATATAAAGGTGTTGTAAAAAATAGGGTAGTCACTGCTTTATTACAGTCCTATTTGGACAATCTTGATTATGACGGAATGAAGTCTATTTTAAAAGAAGCAGGAATGTTACATCTGAAGGATATGAGAGATGTTGATCCCAATGGTACTATTGATTTCTTTTCTTTTAAAAAAATTATTACTGCTCAAAATTGTCTATTGTTTGATTCTAACAAACTATTATTTGAAATTGGAAAGAAATTCTCATTTTATTTATTTCCATTCGGAAAAAATTTTGATGAGATAATAAACGAAATAAATGAATTAATCTTAACTGATTGGAACGTAGAAATTGTAGAAAGAACTGATAATTTAATTGTAATTGGAGTTGAAAAATGTATTTTCTGTTCAGAAATTGGCATATCATGTGATTTATTTAAAGGATTTATAGTACATTCCCTAGAAAAAACCTTAACACCTGATTTTCAAATAACTTCCGATGGAACAAAAGAAGATGTATTTAATCCTCAACATAATAATTTCACATTAAAAATAAAAATTGAAAAAAAGTATTAAATAAAGTTATAACTAAATATATAAATTGCAGAATGACAATAGAAGAAGTTAAAAAAAATTTCACAAAGGAATATGTTTTTAAGATCGTTTTGCTCGGAGATGCTGCAGTAGGCAAAACAAGCCTAATTACACAATATTGTGAAGGTATGTTTGAAGAAGATTACAAACCGACATTAGGCGCTAACATTATTCGTAAAGATGTGAATTTAGAAGATGTAAACACCAAAGTTAGATTAATAATGTGGGATTTAGCTGGACAAGAAAAATACAGTGTAATTAGAAGTATGTATTTTCAGGGATGTGTTGGCGCATTTCTAGTTTATGACATTACACGATATCATACCTTTGATAGTATTAATTCCAAATGGTTGAAAGACTTTAAAAGATATGTAAAAAAAGAGGGAGCGTATATTTTAATTGGTAATAAAAGTGATTTAAAAGATCAGAGAGCTGTGACAGCTGAAAAAGGAAAAACTTTAGCAGGTGAAATTAAAGCATCTGATTTTATAGAGACCAGTGCAAAATTGGGGGAAAATATTGAGGAGGCATTCTCTCTTTTAGTTCATCAAATCTTGAGGAATCATGGTATAAAAGTTTAGTAAATTTAAATGGTTCAATCTTACTTTCTTGTTTTTAAGCCTTCTAGTAAAAAACGAACTATTTAAAAAAGATTATATAAGTGAATAATTATGAAAGAACTATCTCATAATATATCCAAAGCTCCAAAATCTAAAATAAGAGAATTATTTGATTTAGCTTCAGGAAGATCAGATATAATAAGTCTAGGAATTGGTCAACCTGATTTCGCAACTCCAAAACCGGCAATACAAGGAACTATTGAAGCTCTGAGAAAAGGAATAACCTCATATGCTCCGACAAGAGGACTTCCTGAGTTATTAGAGTTACTTGAAAATAAATTAAGAAAAATTAATAATATAAATACTAATTGGAAAGAAAACATAATTGTAACTAATGGTGGGAGCCAAGCTTTGTGTCTTGCATTTGGCTCACTTTTTAACCCTGGAGATGAAATAATCTTATTTTCTCCAAACTTTCTTTCATACTTTTATATTGCTTCTTTTTTTGGAGCGAAAGTGGTAGAAATTGAACGAAATCCAGACTTTAGTCCAAACTTAGAAAAAATGAAAAAGGCCATTACAAATAAAACAAAAGCAATTATGATCAACTCACCAAATAATCCGACAGGTTATGCCTTTGACTCTATGGAAGTTAAAGAAATTGGTGATATTGTTAAAGATAATGATTTGTTTTTAATATCAGATGAAGTTTATGAAAACTATCTCTATGATGGATTTAAACATTTAAGTCCTGCTTCTTTTAATGGGATGTTTAATCGTACCATTACTATAAATGCTATGTCAAAATTGTTTTCTGCTACTGGATTTAGATTGGGATATGCTGTTGCTTCGAGAGAAATAATTGATTTAATGGAAAAATTCCATCAATATACAGTTGCTGGTACAAATCACGCAGCTCAATATGGCTATATTGAAGCTTTAAAGATGGATATAAAGTTTTTTGAAAAAATTTTAAAAAGTTTTGATGAAAGGCGGATTCTTGTCTACAATAGATTAAAAGAAATGGGATTTGGTGTCGTTAAACCTCGTGGGGCTTTCTATCTAATGCCTTCATTAAAAAGGTTTAATATTACAGGATCAGAATTTTCAACTGAAATTATGAAAAAGAAAGGTGTTGCAGTTGTACCAGGAGAAACTTTTGGATCTTTTTCAAATAATATGATAAGAATATCATATGCGACTGCTTTAGATAAACTTGAAGAAGCATTGAATAGAATTGAAGAGTACATTAACGAATTATAAATTAAACTCAATTTTTAAACTATAAAATAAGAAAGAAATAAAAAAAGTTATATATAATCCACTTCGAAAGGAGTTTTTGGCAACACTTCTGCTCCTTTACTTGTAATTAGTGTCGGTGATTCAAGCCGAAGCCCTCCAAGCCCAGGTTTATTAAACACTACAGCAGCAATTTCAACCATATTTTCTTCAAATTTCAAAGGGCCCCATTCTTTTCCTGGTACTATAACTGGCCATGATTCATTTCCAATACAACCAATTCCGTGCCCCAAGCCGAAGAATAAATCATTTGCATAACCCTCTTTATCAGCTACTTTACGAACTTCCTGATAACAAGCCTCAAATGTATTTCCAGGGTACATATTGTCAATGAGAGTGTAACATAGTTGTTCGTAAACATCATTAAATTTTTTCAATTCTTGAGGGCAATTTCCAAGAATATAATTATGGCTAAGATCACCAAGATAACACCCATACTCACTATGGAGATCTACTAATAATGATTCACCTTCATTAACGATTTTATTTGTTGCTGGAGTACATCCATTAAAAGTCCAAGAAGCACGATAACCAGAGCCAATTTCTTCATTTCCAGTAAAAGTCCATTCATAATTACTGCCTGCTTTTCTCATGGCTAATGTACCTATTCCTGCAATTTCATTTTCTGTGAACTCTTTCCCTTCTGGGCGGTTAGTTAAAGCTTTCTTCACCTCTGCTTGGCCAATATCAGTTATATCAGATGCTTTCCTTAACATCGCGATTTCTTCAGGTTCTTTAATAAATTGGATTCTTTCAGTTTTTTCATTAAAATCTATTAATTCACATCCAGGAAATACTTCTTTTAGTAACTCTGCTTCTGTATAGGAAAGCATCTGTCCAGTAACACAAATATCTAGGCCTAATTCTACTCCTATTCTTGGAGAAGGACCTTTTGGTTTATATACACCGGCTTTCTTTGCGGCATTTTGGATCTTTTTCTCCCAATAAAAGCCTTTCATTGGACCCCATCCACTAACTGTTTCTAAATTGCCTTCAGCTTTAACACGTTCTACATCTAATAAAACAGTGAATAATTCTGGTTCCCCCTCCCCTCTTTTAGGTAAAAAAAAGGCACTCTTCCAGGGAACAAAGCATCCTGATAAATAGGTTATTGACTTTACTCTAGTAAGAACACAAAAATCTAAGTTAAGTTCTTCCATAGCTGTCTGATATTTGTCTATGTGCCCTTTCCAATTAATTTTAATTTCACTCACTAATCTTACCCCTGAATAAATATACTTAAATCTTATTTATATCCTGTATTATAAAAAGATTTGTAGTTTATATCGGGATTTAACTATAAGAAAACTAAAATCTTGAATAAATAGAAAAAGAAGTAAATTTATTTTAAGAATTATTAAAAAGTTCAATTTATTTATAGAGATCAGCTTTGGATTCCTTTATATTTCTAGACTCTGTTATTTGTTTAGCCATATTTTCATATCTATCTATTATCTCTCTTGGTAAAGTAGAGTTTATTTTAGATAACGCAAAGTCAAAATATTTCTTTTTTATTTCTTTTAAATTATTTAATTCTTCTCTAATTGCTTGCATTCCGGCTTCACGGCATACATTTTCCAAATCTGCTCCGCTATAACCATCAGTATCTTGAGCGACTTTCTTTAAAGAAATATCTTCAGCTAAAGGCATATTTTTAGTATGCACTTCTAGAATTTTTAATCTAGCTTCATAATCAGGAGCTTTTACAAAAATTAAACGATCAAATCTTCCAGGTCTTAAAAATGCAGAATCTACTATATCTGGACGATTTGTGCTAGCAATGACTACAATTCCTTTCCGATTTTCCACACCATCCATTTCTACTAGGATTTGATTGACTATTGAAGCAAACGTATGCGTACTTTCATAAGCACCTCTTCCTGCAGATATTGCATCAATTTCATCAAAATAAATAATTGATGGAGCTGCTTGACGTGCTTTTCTAAAAATATCTCTGACAGCCTTCTCACTTTCCCCTACCCATTTTGAAAAAATCTCTGGACCTTTTATTGCGATGAAATTCGACTGACTTTCAGTGGCAATAGCTTTTGCTAAAAGAGTTTTTCCACATCCTGGGGGTCCAAATAGAAGGATCCCATTTAAGGGTCGTATTCCTGCTTTTTCAAATAATTTTGGATACTTTAATGGCCATTCAACAGCTTCTCTTAATTCTTGTTTAACATCTTCTAAACCCCCAATATCATCCCATTTTACATTGGGAATCTCAACCATAACTTCTCTCATAGCCGAAGGATCAATCATATTAATTGCTTGAATAAAGTCATCATCTTTAATGGTTAATTCTTGGATAATATCACTTGGAATTGGTTCATCTAAATTAATTTTTGGCAATACTCTTCTTAATGAGAACATCGCAGCTTCTCTACATACTGCCATTATATCAGCGCCTACAAAACCATGTGTAATTTCAGCATATTTATCGAGGTTGACATCTTCAGTAAGAGGCATACCTCTTGTATGTATTTGAAAGATTTCTTTTCTCCCTTTTACATTTGGAACTCCAAATTCTATTTCTCTATCAAATCTTCCTGGGCGTCTTAATGCCTCATCAATTGCGTTAATTCTATTTGAAGCACCTATACAAATTACTTCACCTCTACCTTGCAAACCATCCATTAAAGAAAGTAATTGAGAGACAACTCGCCTTTCTACTTCTCCAGATGTATCTACTCTCTTTGGAGCAATAGAGTCAATTTCATCTATAAAGATAATAGAAGGGGCATTATTTTCTGCTTCTCTAAATTTTTCTCTAAGACGTCCCTCACTTGCTCCATAAAATTTACTCATAATTTCTGGACCATTAATTGTTATAAAATAAGCATTAGATTCTTGAGAAACGGCTTTTGCCATTAATGTTTTTCCTGTCCCCGAAGGTCCATAAAATAAAACACCTTTCGGTGGGTCTATATTTAATCGATGAAAAAGTTCAGGATGTTTCAAAGGTAATTCAACCATCTCTCTAATTCTCTGAATCTCATCAGTTAATCCTCCAACATCATCATAAGTAACTACTCCACCTGAAACATTTAGAACAGCAACTCTTTTATTAACTTTTATTAATGTATCCCGTGTGATTTTTACTACTTTATCGGAAGGCTTTAAATTTTCTACAATTAATCTTAATGTACCTAATGTTGTTCTCCTTTTGCTACCCCATGGAAGCATCTTCATTATTTCATTCATGGGGTTTTCAGAATCGTCTTTTTGGACAAAAGTGCCTAAAACATCAACAACATCACCAATTACTACAGGTTTATCAATCAATTTACCTTTAATAGCTTCTGCTTGTCTTTTTAAATCAAGGTTTGGTCTGGTCGGAGTTAGAACAATCTCATCGGCAGGGTACACTTCTGCGTTTTTAATTGCTACAAATTCTCCGATAGTCGCACCTGCGTTTAGTCTTTGAAGTCCATCTAATCTAATGACGCCTGTTCCCCTATCAGAAGCACTAGCGACAGCAATACCCGTAGTTTTCTTTTTTCCTCTTATCTCAATTATATCACCAGTATTTAATCCTAAATCGCTCATTATTTGTAAGTCAATATAACATAAAGAACGTCCACTTCGACTTTTTTCTAATCGCTCTATTCTTAATTTAGCGATTTTATTTTCTTTATTTTCTTGCATCATTACTAAATTTTTTAAATTATAATCGTAATTAGGGATATAAAAATATCCTTTTTCAAATTATAAAAGTAATTATGGTTTATTTTCTTTTTCTTTATTTTTAATAAAATTCAACTAAACCAGTCTTATGATATTTTTATGTTTAAAATTTCCTCTAGAAATTTCTGAAATGAATTTTGGATTTCTAATTCGCTTAAATATTCATTTTTTTTTATTTTTACAAATTCTCTTCTTAATTTAATTATTTTATTTTTTAGGGGATGGTAATTAGAATCCTCTAATAGTTTTCCTACATAATTTCGAGTGATCTTATCTAATTCTTCATTGTATAAACTTAAATCTTGTTTAAACATTGAATCATTCTCTAGTATCTTTAGAGCATGCTTTAATTTAAAATATAAGCGATCAGCAAAATCTATGAGGAACTCATTCAAATCTGTTACTTTGGACATATTGTATATAACATAGGGAGTGTCCCACTTATATTTATTAAAATCATCGAATTTTTTGTTAATTCTCTTAATAATTTTGTTTGGGATCGGATTTCCTCTTTTTTCATTCCATTTTAGACAGATTTCAAGTGGGGTAGCTATATGGATTATAAAAAAATTTAGGTTCAACTCATCTGCAATGTCTTTTAAATCATGTCTCATACTTGTATAGTAATTTAAATCATCACTAATAACTATCGAACCATTTTTTAACTCTCTTTTTATGATCTCTAGATTCTTTTCTCTAACCAAGTATTCTTTTTTGTAATCAAATTTATTTTGGGTTAGAGTTTGTCTTATCTTATCTGGATCGATAATCTTAACTTTAAGTCTATTAAATTTCTTCTCTAGAGTTTTTTTTAATTCAATTGCAAATGTACTTTTCCCCGAAGCTGGTAATCCAGTCAAGCAGATTAAAAAATTTTGGTCGATTGTCAACTTTTTCAACTAAACTAAATTAGCATTAATAGTACTAATTAATTCTCTTTTCTTTTGTCTAGATAATGACTTAATTTCTATTTCTCTTCTCATTGCTTCTTTCCTGTTTGTATATGTCTCGAAATATTTTAATTCAATTTGCTTTTTACCACGACAAAATTTTGCACCTGTCCCTTTTTTATGTTCTGACAATCTCCTATAAAGATTATTGGTATATCCAGTATAAAATCTCTTCTTCTTGTTTTTTCCAATGGTCTCCAGAATATATACGTAATAAACAAGCATATCTATTATATATCACATTAGTTTTGTTATATTTATTTTTTTAGATGTATTCTATGTTGATAATTTTAATATATCGGCTCGCGGTCAAATATAAATATAAGGATATCATATTTGCTTAATTAAATAAATAAAAATTTAGATTATTATATTAAAAGATTCTTTTTCAAAATCAAAAACTAGGTTGTCAATAGGGATGCCTACAGGGATTTGCCTAATTAAATGGGACGAGGTTGAGGGGGGCATTATTTATTTGAAATACCCTGATGATCTAGAAATTCCAGTTTCTATTGTCCAACAGTTACAAATTTCCCATAATTTCACAGAATCTTATATTATCACTGAAGAGAAAGGTTGGAATTCTGTTTCTTATTATAATGAAAATAAAGAAATGATAATTGTTCTAGTTTTGACGAAATATGATGATGGTAATGATTATTTAGAACTCCTTGAGGGATTTAACAAAGAATTTGACAAAGAAGTAATGGAAGAGAATCTAAAGAAACAATTAGAAACTATGTTTCATTATAGTCTAGATGCCTTTCGAACCACAGAGGAAGTTATCACTAAATTAAGCAATGAAGTAGCATATTTGAAAACAAGGGAATATGATTTTGAAGTGAGATTTAATAAAATTACGAATTCAAACCATTTAAATGTTAAAAGTAAAATTCTATTCCTATTAGCTATAAATGAAGAATTAAATTTAGAAGAGTTAAAAAAGTATATTCACACAAGCAATAAGTGGTTAATGAGTGTTATTGAAACACTTATTAAAAATAAGATTATAGGATATAACCCTAATAAGAAGACTTACTATTTAGAATTATAATTAAGATTAAAAATATTAAAAACCGCAATATAATCATACTCTTTATATGAAACGTATTAAGATAAAAGTATATGGACTGGTTCAAGGTGTTTTTTTTCGATATACCACTCGAAAAGTTGCTCGGAATTTAGGTTTAGCAGGATACGTTAAAAATATGCCTGATGGTAGCGTACTTATTGAAGCAGAAGG
>JBHLNY010000390.1:0-2776 GCA_048941065.1 Promethearchaeota archaeon | reverse complement strand
ATAATATAATAAACAATATCAATTAATAAGATTTATAAGAGAAATAGCAATAAAACAATAAAATTCTAACTATAGTTGATGAAGATTAAAAATTTTCTTTTTTTAAAACCATCTAAAAAAAGATTATATCTCATCTAATCTAGCTTTATCTTTTACTTTTTCCTTTCTTGTAATAGGTTTTGAATACTCCTCTGGACGAATTGGGCCTATTTTTTCTAATTCGGTTTTAAATTCGGATACAATCTTAGCGAATTTTTCACCCTCACCAGCTGAAACATTAGTAATTCTAACACGCTTTTCATTTATCCCCGTTTCTACTAATATTTCTTTTATACTCTCATAGCGTACATTAGCTTTATTAAAACCCTCACGATAAAAACAATCTTGAGGATGACATCCAGCAATTAAAACTCCATCAGCTCCATAGAAAAAACTTTCAAAGATCAAAGATGGATTTATCATTGCAGTACACATCACATGTATAATTCGAATGTTTGTAGGATAAGACAATTTACTCGTTCCTGCTAGATCTGCTCCTGTGTAGGAACACCAATTACATAGAAAAGCAATAATAAGAGGAGATTCGCTTTTTTTTTTTAATATAGTCTGAATTTGTGCACTAATCTGAGATTTAGTAAAACCAGGAATATATAATGCATCCTCTGGACACATTGCAGCACATGCTCCGCAACCAGTGCAATTTGCCGGAATAATTTTTAAATCTTTTTCCTCAACTTTTAAAGCATTATATATACAAATATTCTCACATAATTTACAAAAAGTACATTTATTCTTATCAAAAATTACTACATGCGGATCTAATTCAACCTTTTTTTTAGAAATTAAACTTATAACTTTAGAAGCAGCACTTTCAGCTTGGGATATACTACTTGGAATGTCTTTTGGAGCTTGAATTGCTCCAGCTATATATATTCCTGTTACTGAACTTTCGGAAGGTTGCACTTTTAAGTGTTTTTCTAATAAAAAACCATAAGTGTCTTGAGAAATATTTAAAATTTTGCTTAAATCATCTGTACCTTTTGCAGGTTCAATTCCTATGGCTAAAACTACTAAATCTGTTTTATTTTCAAATAAAGCATCTTCAATTACATCTTCACCCCTTATTATTAACTCATCTGAAGTGTCGCTTTTGAGAATCGCTGAAATATTACTTTTAATAAATCTTATATTAAAAAATTCTCTTGCTCTATTGTAAAACTCTTCGCAACTTTTACCTATTGCTCTGATATCTGTGTAATAAATGTTAATTTTAATATCAGGATACTCTTTTTTTAGCAAAATAGCTTGCTTTATTGCTATATTGCAGCAAACTTGACTACAATATTCATGATGAATCTTTTTATTTCGTGATCCGATACATAATACAAAAGATACTTTCTTTGGTGGTTGGCCATTTGAAGGCTTTATGACTCTCCCGTGTGTAGGACCATCATTGTTGAATAGTCTTTCCATTTGCATTGTTGTAATTACATCAGGATACTTTTGATAATTTAATTCTCCTAGGATTGATGGATCAAATGGTTCTAATCCAGTTGCTACGATTATAGTTCCTATATTAATATTCATTTCTATCGGCTTTTGGTTAAAATCAATAGCATCTCTATCACACGCTTGAGCACAGGCTTTGCAACCTATGCAAAAATCTTCTATAATGTTTGGAAATAGGGGAATAGCTTGTGGATATGGAACATCTATTGCTTTTCTGGGGAAATAGGTATCTTTTATATCAATAGGGCACACATCACGACAAATATCAAAGCAACCTACGCATTCTTCCTCTTTTATAAATCGAGGATTTTTTATGATAGATACATCAAAATTACCAACATATCCCTCAACTTTCTTAACTTCAGAATAAGTAAGTAATTCAATATTAGGATGATCTTTAACTTCTGTCATTAATGGCCCTAGAATGCAGATAGAGCAATCCAAAGTAGGGAAAGTTTTATCGAATAGAGCCATATGACCCCCTATAGTAGGTTCCTTTTCTACCAAATACACCCTATAGCCAGCATCTGCAATAACCAATGCTGCTTTTATTCCTGCAATGCCACCTCCGATTATTAAGCAGGAGGGTAATATTTTTGAATATTGGACTTCTAACGGCTTTAAGAGTTTTACTTGTTCTATTGCCATATTAATTTGATCAATTGCTTTCTTTGTTGCTTTTTCTGGTTCGTTAGCATGAACCCATGAATTTTGTTCCCTTATATTCGCGAAAGATATTAAAAATCGATTAATTCCTGCTTTTTCAATAGTTTTTCGAAATAGAGACCCATGTAATTTAAAGGAACATGCAGCGATGACAGCACGATCAATTTTTTTTTCTTTAATTTCTTCAACAATTTTATTTAATCCTAATTCTGAGCATAAATATTGATCTCCAATAACATAAACGTCTGGATAATTGTTGAAATGTTCGATTAATCTTTTATTGTCAATAACTCCAGATATATTTTTGCCACAATCACATATAAACAAACCTATATTCAATTTGGCCCCTCTTGTAAACCTTAAGTTTATGCAATATTATGAATAATATAATCTTGAACTAATATTAATTATATTAATAATTAGTATAAGATAATCTTGACTTTTCGTAATTATAAAGGAAAACTCAAGAATCCTTATTAAATATATCTTTAGGAAGAAATTTATACACTTTGAAGATATCAAAGTTATGTTTCTTCATTTTTATAAAAAATTTTTTTTCTATTTCATATTCTTGTTTTGCCCACTTTAATATCTCTTCTTT
>JBHLNY010000389.1:0-2782 GCA_048941065.1 Promethearchaeota archaeon | reverse complement strand
AAAAAGTTTTATCTCTTAGTCATCAAAAAATATTTGGTGTGTGTTGCTTTCATAGTTTAATTCCCACTCCCTTAAGTGTATGGAGAACAGAATTAATAGATTCTGGAGATATACTTTCTCAGTTTGCTCATTCTCAAATTGATCTTTGTCTAAACAGTTCTCCAAGTATCGCTTTCAACGTTAAAATTGATAATACTGTATTCTCTAATGGGGGAAATCTTAACCCAGAAAGGTTTGAAGAAGCTTTTATTGAATTAGAAATTTATAAAAAAGGTTACTTATTATTAAAAGAACATAACTTTAAGACTAACAAAATTAAGAAAGTGGGGAATTATAATATTACAATTTTTATATAGTGAGAATTTTTTATAAATACTCTCTCTTTTATAATTATTTGAGATTATTATTTGGAAAAATCAGTTATTTGAGATACTATACTTCATTAAATAGCATTAATTTTTTAATAGTAGTAATGTGAAATTAACTGAAGTTATCCAAGTGGAATATTCATTCGAATTATCAAAGCTATGTCATTTAGCTAAGAATCTGCATAATGTAGCTAATTGGTATGTGAGACAGGATTTTCTTACTCTCGATAATCATTTAACCTATTATGATTTAGATTTCATTCTTAAACGCACACAAGCTTATCAGAATCTTCCTTCTCAGACAGCACAGCAAATTCTCAAATATGTGAGTAGAAATTGGAAGTCATATTTCAGAAGTTTAGAGCAATATAGAAGTAACTTTAAGAAATTTAATAAAAAACCTAAAATTCCCCGATATAAAAAGAAAAATGGAGAATCTATAGCTATTTTTACAAACCAGCAATGTAAAATTAAGAATGGATATTGGCACTTTCCTAAAAGAGTAACTCTTAACTCTATTAAAACCAGAATTACAGAAAGATTAAAAGAAGTAAGGATAATTCCTTTAGGTATAAAATATAAGGTTGAGATCGTATATGAGAAAGAAGAGGATAATTTAGGATTAGATAAAGATCATATCTTAAGTATTGATTTAGGATTGAATAATCTCATAACTGCGGTAAATAATAATGGTTGTGGACCATTTATTATTAAAGGTGGGATGATAAAATCAATAAATCACTATTATAACAAGCAATTAGCATATTATAGGAGTATTGAAAATGAGAAAGGCAATTTTACTGATACAACACAGATTCAAAAACTCCATATAACTCGAAACAATAAACTTACCACCCTATTTCATCGAATCTCTAAGACTATAATTGAGTATTGTATTCAAAATAACATTGGCACAATTGTGATAGGCTACAATCATGGGTGGAAGCAGAAGATTAATATCGGAAAAAAGAATAATCAGAAATTTGTACAACTCCCTTTCCTGAAATTAGTAAGAAAAATTAAATATAAAGCTCAATTGAAAGGAATTCAAGTCTTAACTGTCAATGAAAATCATACGTCGAAATGCTCTTTCTTAGATAATGAACCAATTGGAACACATACAACCTATGCAGGAAGAAGAATTTCCAGAGGGCTGTTTAAAACTGCTAACGGCATTCTATTCAATGCTGATGTAAATGGAGCATACAATATCATGAAAAAAGCATTCCCAAATGCCATTTCGGTGGAGGGGATAGAGGCATTCGGACTGATGCCACAAATACTACAACAAACCATTGTTGATACTAATATTTGAAATAAAATGAGTAAATTTTTACTCGTTTTAATAGTCTTATTCCTATAACTATTAATATCAAATCAAAAATTTTATTATATTTTAATTATTAATAATATCAAATTCTCTTAATTTATACGCTTAAAATAATTTTTGTGATTTTCTTTGTCAGAAAAAGAAGAAAAGATATTAGTGAGAAAAGCTACTTTAAATCTTAGAAGAAAGTATGGAAGAACTAAACAAATAAATATTGTAGAGAGAGATGCTTATATCCCTAAAAACTTAGAAAAAGAAATAAAAGATTCAATTTTAAAGAAAAAAACAATCTTAGCTACGGAAATTGCCTTAAAATATGATATCAGAGTATCTACAGCTAAATTGCTATTAAAACAATATGAACAAGAAGGGATAATAAAACTATTAGATCCTACTTTAAAATTAAAAATTTATGTTCCGTCTTCTTAATTATTTTCTGAATTACTAATTCAAAAATATTCGAATTAATTATTCTTTCTTGTTAGAAAGAGTAAGAATTTTATATTTATTATGTTTTAAGTTTTATAAGGACTTGCAGCTGTAGCCTAGTTGGTAAGACGCCGGCCTCGAGAGATCTATTTAATACCCAAGGCAGCCGGTGCGTGAAAGCGCTCGGGGGTTCAAATCCCTCCAGCTGCGTTATTCTAAACTACTTGAATGAAATTAAATTAGGAAGGATAAGATAAATTTAATTAAAATGAATTTTTTATTAGCAAATCTTTTATTGAATAATTTGTAAAATCAGATTTTCCATCTGAGGCTTAGCTGCTTCAATTTTATCTAAAAGAACAATTGTCTGTTCTAGGTCCGTTTCATCTTCTTCTACTATAAACAATAAATAAAAATCAAGTTTACCAAATTTCAAGACTTCAATGACTCCAGAAAACCTTTCTCCACTTTTAAATGTGTCAGAAAATTCATACAAAATTCTATTTTCAGCAATAATACGTTTTTGAAGTTCTAAGTATATTCCATAAATCTTTAGTTTTTCTTGTAATTGAAGATGCGGACGATAATATTCTCCAAGTGTAATCCCTTTAGCATCAAATAAAGCAATTAAAATTGCATTGTAATTTTCACTTAT
>JBHLNY010000388.1:0-2787 GCA_048941065.1 Promethearchaeota archaeon | reverse complement strand
CCGATCTGGGAGTGGCTGCGCCTGGCGTCCCTGATCCAGTTTCCCTTCCGATTGCTGTCTATCACGACCATCAGTCTATCCTTGCTCGCCGGGGTCGTGCCCTGGAACAGCGAGGAGTATGCCGAATTAGAGACCCTGTCCTCGTCGCAGGAACCGAAGAGGCTTTCACACGCCGCAAGTTCGCCCTGGCTCGTCGTAGCCCCTCTGCTAGCGTTGGTCATCCTGGGCAGCTATGCGTACCTGAACCCGCCGTTCACCGAACCGCCGGAGGGGCCGGTGAGCCTGGCCGGGCTCATGCGCTTCCAGCAATCCAGCGGCGAAATGGTGGGGTTGACAGCCTGGGTCAAGGAGAAACCCACCTGGGGGCCCCTGGCCGATCTGTATATCCAAGACCGACCCATCAACACCAAGCTGGCCTATACCTCGTTGCCAGAAGACGCGCAGGTGGAGATCCTGCGCCACAACACCGTGCTGGACGAGGTCCGTATCACCTCCCAGACCGGGGGAACGATCACGTTCCTCACGTTCTATTACCCGGGCTGGACAGCCTATGTCGACGGCGAGCGCGCGTCCATCGACCTGACCGGCGAACTCGCGCTGATAACAGTGGACGTACCCCCCGGCGAACACGTGGTGACGCTGCAATTCGAGAACACCGGTCCCCGCATCCTGGGCACCGTGATCACCGTGCTCACGGTGGCCGGGTTAGCCGTCTACGGCGCGGCCCTGGGCGTGCGCCGGTGGCTGTGGCCGTCCACATACTGCGTGTGAGCAACACGCCACCCCGGATATGGCCATCGCCAACGCGAGAGTGAACCTTTTTCCCTTTGCCCCTGTATTATAGGTGCCACAGTATAGCTATATGGCTAATTACGCATATAGACAACCATCGATAGAGGGACCCTTATGCCTCCTCCGCTGAAAATTCCGGACGATCTGCCACCCCTCAAAGAGCGCATCCGATTCCGGACCTCGCCGGTCTACGAGATGCTAATCAGCCTGCACGCCCTGCGCTATCCAGAGGATTACCCCATCTCTATGGACTGGATACGACGCACCCGCCCCCGCCTGACCCCGGAGCAAACAGCAGCCCTGGACTTCTTCTACACCCGCTTCTACGGCGGCATGGGGCTGGCCGAGATCGCAGAAGGGTACGAGGATCACGATGACGTCGAAGGGTTCCTTCGTCATGTGGAGAACCTGAGCGATACAGAATTCCTCTGGTACCCGTTAGGGCGCATCAACTCGGAGGAAGAGATAGCCGCCGTGCTGGCCGGCCGCGAGACGCTGCCGAACCTCATCGCGCGAAATGACTACATCACGGCAGACCAAGTGGAAGAGTTCGAGCCGTTGTTCGCGGACCCGGCCGGCAACAGAGAGCGTCTGTCGACCCTCTGGCGCTCATATTGGCACACGATCTTCGCGGCCGAGTGCGAGAATTATCGCCCCGGCTGGGAACGGAGCATCGCCGTGTGTCAAGGCCACCTGGCGCAAATCGACGCGGAGAGCTTCCTGGAGGAGATCGCGATCTGCAGCTCTTCCCGCCAGTTCCTGGTGGACAGCAACATACCGGAAGTCTGGCTGATCCCCTCATATTACAGGGCCACCAGTCCCCTATCCTTCTACACGGACAACTCCATGACCATCATCTACGACGCACGCGGAATCGTGCAACGACGAACCGCAACAGAACACAAACTAGACGACGCCCTGATCCTATCCAAAGCCCTGAACGACCGTACACGCTTGAGGTTGCTGAGCTACATCTACCACCACGAGGGGACCAAAACCGTCGCAGAGCTGGCCGAGGCCTTGGACATTTCCCAGCCCACCGCCTCGCGACACCTGCGCATCTTGCGCGAGGCCGGCATCCTGAACGAACAGCGCGTAGGCAACCGCGTGTTTCACACCGTGAATCTGGATCGCATCACCAGCCTGTCTGATACGATCATGACATCCCTGAAATCCTGAACTCACAGACACTTGCATAAGGAGGAGACTAATGAAACGATGGTTTTCGCTGACCCTGATCATCCTGCTGGCAGTTCTCTCTGGGAGCTGTGACCTCGGCGGGCAAGGTTCCGCCACCCCCACGGCCACCGCACCACCGCTGTACCAGGGGCAACTGGCCTTCAACTCCAACCGGGACTGGCACTACGAGATCTGGCTCATCAATAGCGACGGCACCGGCCTGCGCCAACTCACCGACGGCGGCCTGGGCGAGCGCAACGGCCCCGTCTGGTCCCCAGACGGCACCCGCATTGCCTACTACGTCCAGACCCGGGCCATGTACACCGCCATCCCAGAGGACCTCATGATCCTGTCGGTGGATGACCCCCGAGGCGACCACGTGCGCATCACCCACACGCCAATGATCGTCGACCGCGACCCGGCCTGGTCGCCCGATGGCAGCACCATTGCCTACTGCTCGGACTTCGTGCTCATGGCCTGCGACGCCGATGGCGCCAACCCCCGCGCCCTGCGCGACGACCACAAGTACTACATGCCGGCCTGGGAACCCACGCCTGCCGATGGCCGACCCTCGCGCCTAGCGGTGGGGGTGCAGTTGAGCGACGACGACTGGGGCATCTTCGTGGTCAACGCCGACGGCAGCAACCCCATCCGCGTCACCCAGGGTACGGATTCCCACTGGGACCCGGCCTGGTCGCCGGACGGCACCACCATCCTGTTCGCCAACCGCGTGGATCGCCAGATCCACGCGGTGCTGGCGCCGCCACTGGAGGGCCTTCAGGAGCTGCCCCAGACCACGCCGCTGACGACCGGGGG
>JBHLNY010000096.1:0-11199 GCA_048941065.1 Promethearchaeota archaeon | reverse complement strand
TTTTAAAACCCGATCTCGTTGCTCCTGGTGGGAGTAAACTCCTTGGTTCAAGATCAATTATAGCTGCAGATGGTAGATCTAATAATAACCCTACTGCTGGATATGGAACATCAATAGCTACAGCTATAGTTTCAGCAGCGATTAATCTTTTGATTGAAGCGAAATGGGGCAATTGGATCCAGTGGAATAATCTCAATTTAACTAAATGGGTTAAAATCATAAAAGCTATGTTGCTGTTGACCGCCTCTGAAACAAATCTAGAAAGAGAAGATGATCCAGATACTACTAGCTTAGATGAAAGTATTTATTCACCAAATATATCTTTAGCTCCATTAACAGCTGGTTTAAAAGATGTTCATGAGGGATATGGTAAATTAAATATACAATCAGCTATTGATGCTTTTACTAAATTGATGACAATCAGCACAAATCTCTATGGATCACTAACTAGTTCTATAGAAGACCCTCTTGCCAATCATGTTTTTGCTCGTAAAATAATTCTTACTAAAAATCAACAATATCTATTTAATTTAACCGATGTTGATGAGAATGCTGATTTTGATTTATTTTTATTCTCGAATGAATCAAACACTTATGGTGAGCCAATCTTGCTTGAATCTTCCCGAAAATGGTATGGTGATTTTAATTCATTTTTCTTTACCCCTAAAAGAAATCAAACTGAATGCATTGTGGTTGTCAAAGCCATAGAAGGTTCTAGTGCCTTTACTCTGAATGTATCTACTATTGAAAACAACTTTAAACCTGAACTAAAAGTTCCAGAGATAAATTATGCTGATGGATCCAAAAATACTACTATTATGGGTCTTCAGGAATTTTTAGGCTATAATCCCAATAAAAATTATAGTATTGATAGTTATAGATTTTACATTGAATATCATGATAATGATAGTTCAAATGTTCCTCCCCAAGAAGTTTATGTCTCAATTATAGAAATTTCTAAGAATTATACATTAACTCAATTTAATCCTTTCGATAGTAATTACACCGATGGAGCATTATATATGAGTCAATATATTCAGTTTCCTGGAGCTGGGATATATCATTACTTTTTCATTGGGAGTGATGGAAAATTTCAAGGAAAATATCCAAAAATTGGAGAATGTGAAATTAAAATTGATTTTCCAACTGATAGTGAATCATTTCCATATAATCATTCTTTTAACCATGGTTTAGGTAATTGGACTTTAACTGGAACAGGTTGGGACATTTTGTATCAGATAAATTTAAATGATAATAGATCAAGAATTTATGAAAACTCATGGAATTCTATTTATTTTGGTACATACCATGATTCTCCTACTCAATATTCATATCAACCTATCAAATTAACAGAGGATCCTTATCCAAATGGTACTTTAATCAGTCCATTATTTAATCTAACAAAATTAGATGAAGATACAACCCAACCTTTTGCAAAATTTGGAATAAGAACAAGTATTAATTCTGGAGATTACATTTATTTGCAAATTAATTTAAATTGGACTGGTTGGAACACTCTAAGAATCTATACTAATCAAGAAAGAGATTGGTTCCTCGAAGAAATAAATCTTACTGAATATATTGGTTATTTTGTTCAATTTAGATTTGAGACTGTATTAGATGAGGATTTTGATGCAATAAATTATAAAGGATTTATTATTGATTATTTTGCTATTGAAAACTATACAAATAATAATCCACCATTCCTATTTTTTAATTTAAGTGATAATTTACCTACAACCAAAGGTTCAAGGTATCAGAAATTTATATTTTCATGTAATTACTATGATTTAGATAATAATTATCCAGACTATATCTATCTTGAAATTGATGATAATAACTTTACAATGATTAATATTTTTGGTGATTGGAATGCTAATTCAAACACCAGCTTCGATAAAGGCATTTTTTTTATTAAGTCTTTGCTTATTGGAAATTTTTCTAATCAATCATTTAGACTTCATTTTTCAGATGGAAAATTTATTAATAAAACTCGATGGTATAATAAAGATAATTCTCTTTTTAAATTTATAAATCCAGATCCACTTCAATTCAATTTAAATTATAGCAATAAATTAATCGGATATGATTTTTCTAATACTAATTTGGAAGACTATTATGTCTATGGAATACCTAATCCTAAAGAGTATACTGCGTGGTTAAGAGGAGATAATACCTGGCACCCTATAACTCGTCTTAATCAGACTTTCCTTTATGGGGGTATAGGTCAAAGTTATGGCAGTGATACACAAGGATATGGAATTGATTGGGATGCACAATTAATTACTTATCCGCTACAATTAGGAACAGAATATAATATTTATTTTGAATTTGATTATGAGATTTCATTACAAATTGAACTTCTTCCACCAGAAAATAGACCTGATAGATGTACAATATCAATATCAACCGATTTTGGAGTTACTTGGGAGGTATTGAAAAAATATACCTTCGAAAGTGAAGAACTATATGGAAGTGAAAAATTTGATATTTCAAAATACTCCGGTGAAATCATTATGATTAAGTTTACTCTGTATTCCAACGATAATAATCGAAGACTAGGATGGGGATGGTTATTATCTAATATTTATATAGGTTATGATAAATCAACTGATTTTATAGCTCCTGAAATTACTATATTAAACCCTAAAAATGATGAAATTGTTAGTTCAACAGTTAGAATAAAAGCGAATGTAAGTGATAATGTTGAATTAGACGAATCAAGGATCTATATATATCTTAATGGAAAGAGTATTGATAGACAAAAACTCAAATTTAATGCTACTACTGGGATTCTTGAGTATAATTGGGATACAACACGGTATCGTGATAAAGATTATAACATAACAGTTATAGCATATGATAAGGAAGGAAATCGAGCAGAAGATTCGATAATGGTTGAAGTAGATAATGGTTTTATAGATTGGAGAACATGGGGGCCCTTAATAGTTTTAATAATTAGCGTCATTATAATTGGAATAATCCTATTTGTCATATCTGAAAAGAAAGGAAGAATATGGATCGGAAGGGTGAGAGATTCTCGAGCTGAGAAAATAAGATTAAAAGACTTTGATAAAGATCAGGCGCTAAAAAGAATCGAACTTATAGAACTAGAAGAAGAAATGAAAAGACCATTAACCTTATATTGTAAATCTTGCAGATCATGGTTTTCAGCTGATTCATTTGATATTATCTGCCCTCTTTGCGACCATGATCAAATATATGCTGCATATTTATGCGAAAATTGTAAAAGATGGAATTTTAAAGACGAACCTGGAGAAACTTATTATTGTAAAAACAAAAAATGTGAAGGAATAAGGTTAATTAGACGAGACCAAGAAGAGGTCCAGGAGATATTAGCTAATGATGGAAAAATTTTAAGAAATTTTGATAAGAAAAAAAAGAAATTCAGTATATTAGATTTATAATTTAATTTATAAAAATTAGAAAAAATAAGTAGGAATTATATGAATTTAGGACATTTTCTCTACAAATTAAAAAAGAAATTGGATCTACAATTTATTAGACATTCTTGGCTTGACTTTAAACGTGACAAAGCAAAAGCTGCATTTGGGATTTCGGGAATAGCAATTTCTTTGTTCTTATTGACCGTCATTGGAATGCTAAATGATACTGTTAGTTATAATTATTTACTTTATGTAACAAGCACAACAGGTTCAGCAGATATCATGATTACCAAAACAGTTAGAACAGATTTAACATTTGACCCTTTTTTTGATGAAAATGTCATTAATGATGATTTAGATGATGTAGAGGGCGTAGAGGAATTATTCCCTCGTATTATGATGTTAGTTAGAGCAAGTTCAGAAAAATCAGATATAAATGGAACATTTGAGTTTTATGGTATCGATTTTGAGAAAGAGTTAATAAATGGTCATATGGGAGATTTAAAAATTGTTAATGATGACGGTAAAGAAACTAAACAAACTTATAAAGATGAACCTGATAACGGTGAATGTGTTATTCTATGGAATGTTGCAGAAGCACTAAATGTAACGAGAGGGGATACACTTCATTTAAAATATCAAAACTACAAGATAAATTTGACTGTTGTAGAAATTTGTATTCAAGATCTTAAGTTCATGCAATTTGAAAATGCTTTAATAATTGTAAATTTAAGACAAGCTCAGATATTCTTAAATCGTGATGATCCCTTTGAGATAAATTTTATTGTTGGTACAATAAGAAATCCGAAATCGATTTATGATGCAAGCGATTTAGCAAGAACTACTCGTAGATTGCGAAAAATAAGTAGGAATATTCAAGAAAGATTAGATTTAAACGAATTTTCTGTTAGTCTGCCTAAATTAACTGAACTTGAAGAAGGTGAATTCTTATTACTAATGACAACCGTAATCTTTTGGTTTATTCTTATAATTTCAATGCTTATTACTGGAATTTTAATAAATAGTGTCCTCTCTACTTCTGTAGAAGAAAGAGTTAGAGAGTTTGGTATAACTAGGGTTGTTGGAGGTAAAAAGATATTCTCTGTAAAAATAGTTCTTTTTGAAGGCTTTTTAATGGGATTAATAGGATCAGTTATTGGAATTGTTATAGGTCTTATTTTTATACAGCCAATAACTAAAGCCTTATTTAATTTATATGATTTTCAATTTGAATTTACGGATGTAGCATTTGTAATTCAACCAGATACCATCATTTTAACTTTTGCAATAGGTACTATAACATCTTTAGTAGTAGCTTTAATACCTGCTATTAAAACAAGTAGATTAGATTTAATCAAATCAATTACACCATTTCAAACAAAAGAGGAAGGTTGGGAAGTAAAAAAAGAAGGAAGTATGAATGTCAAAAGTTTTTTAACTGGAATTGCAGTAGCGATGATTGGAATGATAGTATTTATTCTCTTACCAAATATTTTTGTTACAGGTGAATTTATGATGATAGCAGCATTGTTTATTGGATTATTAGCAGCAATTTTAATTGGATTAGTTTTTGCATCTGTTGGGATCATTCCACTAATCCAAAAACTCTTTCTTATAGTTATATCACCTACTATAAAGAAATATAGTCATATTATTAATATCTCTTTAAAAAGATATAGAAGAAGAAATACAAGCACAATAGTTATGTTTGCAATATCTTTTTCTTTTATATTTTTTATAACTAGTGTAACAGAGATGGAATCAGAGAATTGGGCCTTAAATTTAAAATTCCAATATGGAGCTGACTTAGTTCTCATAAATCAAGGATTAAATGCTGAAGAAAATGCTGTTACATTAGAAATGATTGATGAATTAAGAAATCTTCCCGGAATAAAAGAATTAGCAATTTCGCTTCATAATACATTTGATATTCAAGCTGTTTTATCAATTGCTCTTGAGTTCAGCGAAGGACAAGTTGCATACTCCCCGGATTCGTCTGAAGAATTAATAACAGATCTGTTTGAATTTTATTTAGCTCAAGAAGAAATAAAAATTAGAACTGCAGCTGCAGATCTGGTTGAACATGACATCGTTGATGCTGGTTTTATAGGTATAGATGAAGATTTTGTTAAATTGGTTGATAAAGACTTATTAATTTGGAAGAGTGATGGAAGTGGGACTGATTATTCATTTAGCGAGCTTTTTGCTCATAATAATACATGCATAATTGCTAAATCAATTGCAAGCGTGCTTGGAATTAGTGAAGTGGGTCAAGAGATAAATATAATATTTTATGATCCTAATAATGAGTTAGATATAGGAAATAGAACACGATTTAGAGTTGTAGGAATTTCTGGAGGGATACCTGGCTTCTATAATTTTAGGAGTAATGAAATGTCAGCAGTGGGTGGCGGTGTAATGGTTTCTTTAGAGAATTATATGCGGTTAATGAAAGTAGATAATCCTGGAGAGCCCGAAATGATTGTTGATAAAGTTTTTATCAATTTAATAGATAGAACAGAAGAGAATATCGAAACAACTAAAGAAGATATTCGACTATTATTTCAAGAGAGAGACTTCATTATTGATGATGCCATATCCAAAATCAATTTCTTGGAAGCAACTACAGAAAGACAAAGTTTTCTTATGCAGATTATCTTAATATTTACAGTAATAATTTCTATTTTTGGGTTAGTAAGTACTATGTATGCGATCATGTTAGAGAGGAAATTTGAAATCGGTATCTTACGATCGATGGGAATGAAAACTCGAAATGTACGTAATATGTTTTTAATTGAGAGTATGTTAATTATGTTATCTTCGGGTATTTTAGGAACAATTTTAGGAACATTTACAGCTTATTTATTACAGACTAATATGGCTCTTTTTACAGAAATGCCAGTTATTTTTACAGTTCCTTTGGATGTTTTGTTTACTGTTTTTGTGATATCAATATCCTTTGGATTCTTGTTTATGTTTATAATTTTGATAAAATTAAGTCGACAAACTATAATGGATATATTTCGTCAGACATTTTAAAAAAAATTCAATCTTTTCAATTTGTCAAATGTGTTTAGGTGAATTCAATTTTCCTTAAGGAAATTAATTAATTTTTTTAATGCCTTCCCTCTATGAGATGTTCGATTTTTTTCTTCTATTGAGAGTTCAGCAAAAGTCTTATCAGGTATACAATCAGGAATAAAGATGGGATCAAAACCAAAACCTCCCGTACCTCTAATTTTATGTGAGATTTTTCCCATTACATTACCCTCAAAATAAAAAATTTTATCCAGAGGCTTAAAATAGAGCGCGATTATAGCTGAAAAATGAGCTCTTGATAAATTAAAATTATCAATTAATTTAATTATTCCTTCATTACCAATTGTTCTTAATACGTATGAAGAATAAACACCTGGGAAGCCATTAAGGGGGAAGTCAATGAAAAAACCAGCATCTTCAATGAAAAAAGAACTATCTATTTTTTCTTTTACACTATTTAATTTAAATTTAGCCACATCTTTTAGAGATTCTGCTTGAATTTCATATGTTTTGACATCTTTTTGTCTTAAACGTTTATTTAAGGTTTCTTTCTCAAAAAGATTTAAAACTTCACTAAATTTATTCTTATTTCCAGTAATAAAATATAAAATTTCTTGATTATTCTCCATAATTATCTTAATAATCAAAAATAAAAATTTATTTCTAGTAACTAATTAAATAAGTAGTTTTTTAAAAAGGAATATAAATAAGAATCACTACTTTTAGTTTTCTTTTGATTTAGAATTTAAATTACAAAATTTTATTTTATATGATTCTTTATCTATTTTATTAAATAGCCTTTAATTCCTGTAAAAAATGGAACTGGGAAGAAAAAATGGCTCGAATGCACAGTAGAAAGAAAGGGAGAAGTGGTTCAACCCGACCAGCAAGATTAGAGAAACCGGTCTGGGTAGAATATTCCGCTGAGGAAGTTGAAAATCTAGTTGTTAAACTAGCAAGAAGAGGTCTCTCTATTTCAATGATCGGAGTAATATTACGAGATAGCTATGGAATACCATTGGTTAAGATAGTTACTGGAAAACCCATTAGCCAAATTCTTAAAGATAATAATATTGAATCATCTCTACCAGAAGAACTTTCGAATTTGGTAAAAAAAGCATTAACAATTAGAAAACATCTTGAGTCAAATCACAAGGATTTAGAGGCAAAAAAGGGTCTTACTAGAACAGAATCAAAAATCTATCGTTTAATCAAATACTATAAGAAAAGAAAAGTTTTAGCTCCTGATTTCAAATACGATCCAGAGAAAATTAGAACGTTAGTAGCAAGGTAGGGGGGAATAAATCAATGAGCCAAAAAGCAAGGAAAAGAAAGCCTAAAACAAAGAAAGTTTTATATAAAGATAAAAATTGGTATTCAATTTCGGCTCCTAAAAGCTTCAATTTTAAAGAAATAGGAGAGGTCATTGGTGTGGAAAGTAATATTTTGGGGCGTACTATTGAGAATTTATTATTTGATTTTACAAATAGCTATTCGGATATTAGCTTAAAATTGAGATTTAAGATCATTAATGTAAATGAAGAGTCAAAGAAATGCGAGACTGTTTTTATTGGCCACAGCTACACAAATGATTTCATAAGATCCTTAATTGGAAGAGGTAGTTCTAAAATCCAAAGTATTTTAAACCTTACGACTAAGGATAAATATAAATTTCGCATTACTATGATTTGCACTACCATAAAAAGAGCCAGAAATTCTCAGCAACTCTTAATTCGTAAGATTATGAGAGAAATTTTACAAGAATTTGCTAGATCTCTAAACCACGAAAAATTCGTCGTTGGTATGGTATATGGAGAATTTCAGTCCCAAATTCAGAGAGTAGCGAAAACTATATATCCCTTGTCTAGTTCTGTGATAGTTAAAAGTAAATTAATTTCTATTCCTGAAGGGGGAGTAGATAAAGTTTTTGTTCCAAAAGAAGAAGAATTCGAAATAGTTGAGGTTCCTATACAAAGATCTCGAAAATCAGAGATGAGAAGAACTGAGCGTATCAATGTAAAAAAATTACAAACTAAAACTAGAGCCCCTGCAGAAACAAGTGAACCATTATTATCTGAAGAGGATGAATAAAGATAAATTCTAATAAAACTTATTTTAAAAAGATTTTAAGAAAGACTTCTTTATAGTAAATTTTATTTAATTACTTATTCTATATAAATTAGTATCTTTAATTGAAATTCTTCTTTACTAAATCAGTTAAATTTAAAGTTAGAGGATATCAACCTAATGTCGGCTCAAGAAGGAAATAGATATAATGTATATTCTTTTGATGATTATTTATTTGTGAGGAATCATTTTAACTATTATCGAGATGATAAATTTCTTCAAGCTCTTGTTAAAAAATATACCGGTGGTGAATTTGAAAAAATAGACCGGGACCTTCGGGCACTCTCAGATTATGTATCATTTAGATTTCGAGATCTTGCTGATAAAGCAAATGAGCTAGAAAACCGGTTAAAAGTAACGAAAGTTAAACATTATGACGCACATAACCATAGACTTGATCGAATAGAGCGTTGTATGGAAACTGAAACATTAGAACGTGAAATATTCAGTCTAGGGCTTTTTGATCCGATAAGAAATACTGCATGGAGCAGATTCGTCAAAATGTTCTTGTTATATGAGAATGGAGAAGCTGGTGTAATGTGTCCTGTAGCGTGTACACACGGATTAGTATGGTTGATGCAGAAATATGAAGATAAGTTATCTCCTGAAGCTCGAAAAATACTTACTTTTGTAAGAGATGGAAAAAATGGTGAGTATAGTAGAGGTGCTCAATTTGTTAGCGAAATTCAGGCTGGAAGCGACGTCCCAGCCAACCTTGTTGAAGCCGTTTTCGAAGAATCTGAAGGTTCTGATGGCGCTTCTAATTGTTGGAGATTATATGGGCAAAAATTCTTTTGTTCTGCTGCACATACTGATTTTGCTTTAGTGACTGCTAAACCAAAGGGAACTCCATCTTCAACCAGAGTTGCTGCTTTTGTCGTTCCATCTTGGCTCCCAGATAAAAAAGAACATGAAATTAGAAATTCATACACAATAGATCGCTTAAAACCAAAATTGGGAACCGCTGAATTACCGACAGCAGAAATCACATATAATGGAGCTGTAGCGTATCCTATAGGGCCACTTGAAAAAGGACTTGCAAATGTTGTAGGTATAGTTCTATCTCTATCTCGACTTCATGTCGCATTTGGTATGGCTGCAGGAGCATTACGAGTGGCTCGTGAAGCAATTTTATATAGCCAATTTAGAACTGCTTTTAATGTCCCAATTGCTTCTTTTCCTATGATGATTAATCAGATTAATGAATTAAATGATTTTGCTAGACGTACAGCAGCAGGAGCTTTCAAAGTATATTCAGAATTCATTCATTTTGGAGAAGAACTTATTAGTGGTATAAGAGATTTAGAAAAAATTGAGAATTTAGATGAACGTAAACGTCGGTTCAGATTGCGTGAATTGGTAATGCTTCAAAAAATAGTTGTAGCAGATGAATGCCCAAAAATGATTAGGATGGCTATATCTTTCTTTGGAGGACATGGCGTAATGGAAGATTTCTTATCCTTTCCACGATTACATAGGGATTCGATGATAATGGAATTGTGGGAGGGGCCAAGGTTGGTTTTACTCACCCAAATTCATCGTGATTTTCAGAGAGTTGCTGATTGGTATACCCCTGAAGATTTTGTACAAGATTTATTGGAGGGGGCAGATGAAGATGTTATCAAAGCTTTAGCCTCTGAATTTAATCGAATTATGTCTTATGATAGTCTTCTGAGAAATGATAAGCAAACCCTTGCAATTTGTAAAGATTGGGAAGAATTATCTGAAAAAATATTTATTGCCTATCAAAAACAGGCACTTTTTGAAGTAGGTTATGATGATAAACCAATAAAATTTTCAAAATTATTTCGTCAATTTAAGAAAAGAGAATTTAATTAAATTTAAACTCAAAATTTAAACTTCAGAAATTAGAAGGGATTAGATTTTTTTATAATTTTTCCATCTGAGTCCTGATAGTAAAGAGTATTTGAGGGGACATCTTCATTAACTAATGTATGTGCACCTATTATTGAATTTTCACCAATCTTCTTACCACACATTATGCTCGCATTAATTCCGGTTTGAGAATTAGGTCCAATAATCGCCCCCAATTTTCTTCGACCCGAATCAATCATTTTTCCTTTAATATTCATTTTTATGCTTTTATTATCAAATCGCAAGTTGGAAACTTTTGTTCCAGCGCCTAAGTTTACATTTTCGCAAATAATTGAATCACCAACATAATTGAAATGTGGAACATCCGTATTCGAAAAAATTAAAGAATTTTTAATTTCAGAAATACCGATATGGCAATTATCTCCTATCGAAGTATAAGGTCGTATGAAAGCATTAGGACCAATAACACTGTTTTCACCAATATAACATGGTCCTTGTATAAATGTACCTGTTCTAACATATGAATTTTTCCCTATAAAAACATTACCGGAAACAGTAACATTCTCTTCAACATTTCCTAAAATATTTGGATTTATAATATCTAAAAGGTAAGCATTTGCCTCTAATAATTCCCAAGGTAGTCCTATATCACTCCAAAATTTATCTTTAATAATAAATCCATAAATTTTTTTATTTAATTGATTTACCAGGATTTCCATAGAATCAGTAAACTCAAACTCATTTCTTATAGATTTTTCTGTTTTCTTAATGGCTTCAAATATCGCTGAAT
>JBHLNY010000387.1:0-2803 GCA_048941065.1 Promethearchaeota archaeon | reverse complement strand
CACCGCTGTAGACTTGAAGGCCGATCTGCCCGGCTGCATGGCTGAGGATGTGAAGGCGGGAGGCCAGGTCTACACCCGGCTGTATGGGGAAGGGTACGGTTTCGCGGCGGTGGTCGGACTGCCGGACCTGCCCGTGCTCCGCCGGGGCGTCGAGATCCCCTTTGGCGCTCACGTGGAGTTGGAGTTGGTCGAGGCCAAATACGCCGACCATGCGCTGGCTGATCTGCGTCTTCATCCAATCTACCCCCTGCAGCCGCCGATGCCCAAGGACCCCGGGGCTCAGGAAAAAAGACCCTTCGTGATAGACCGGGACTTCTACGCACACGGTTTGCTTTATCCTGACACGCCAGTGGCACTGGGGGAAAGCTACGTCGTCCGCGGTCACCGGATCCTGCCAGTGGAAGTCTGGCCGGTGGCTTATGACCCGTCCGCGGGCACCGTGCGGTTGTACCGCAGGATCATCTTCCGCTTGCGGCTCACTGGCAGCGACATGGCCCGCACCCGGGCCCTGGCGAAGCGGTACGCATCCCCGGCCTTTGAATCACGGCTGGCTGAGCGGACGTTGAATTACAACCAGAATCGTCCCCCGGCGACGTTCGACGCGAAGGCGCCGATGGGGTACCTGATCGTCACCGCCGATGCCTACTACGACGCCATGCAACCCTTCGTCAACCTCAAGGAGAGCTGGGGCTTCGACGTCACCATCACCAGGCTCTCCGACATCCCCGGCAGCGGCTCCAACACCGACATCAAGGCCTACATCCAGGATGCCTATTACACCTGGTCCACTCCCCCTTCCTACGTCTTGCTCGTGGGCGACACGGACACCATACCCGGGTGGAACAGCGTCTCCGCCGGCGAGGTCACCGATCTCTACTACGCCACCATGGAAGGCGCCGGCGACTGGCATCCAGACGTCGGCCGGGGCCGCTTCCCGGTGCGCTCCGCTGCACAAGCCACCATCATGGTAAACAAGTACCTGGCCTACGCGAACCTGACGGGACAGGAGCCGTGGTTAAAGAAATCCGCTTTTGTCGCCACGTGCGACGAGTGGCAGATCGCCGAAGGTACACATAACTACGTCATCACCACCTACACCGAGCCCGAGGGGTACACGGGCATCTTTCCCAATAACCCAGAGCCCGGCGGCGATAAACTGTACTGCGTCACCCATTCCGCCGGCTGGAGCGATCTGCTGCAGACCTCTTTCAACGACGGCCGGGTGATGCTCATCTACTCCGGGCACGGCAGCCTTGGCAGTTGGGAGGTCGGCGGCTACAATCAGTCTGACGTACGCAACCTGATCAGTACCGGCGTGTTCCCCTTCGTCGCCAGCCATGCTTGCGTCACCGGCGACTTTGCCCAGGTGGAGGTATTTGGCGAGACCTGGGTGCTCCAGGACAACAAGGGCGCCCTGGCCTTCTGGGGCTCCTCTGACAGCAGCTTGTGGGACGAGGACGACGTCCTGGAGCGGGCGATGTTTGACTCCCTCTTCGCCGAGACCAAGGCCCACGCCGACGTCGCCGCGATGACCGACGACGGGCTGGCTGCCGTCGAGAGCGCCTATCCCGGCCAGGCACGCTATTACTGGGAGACCTACAACGTCCTGGGGGACCCGTCGGTCAAGGTGTTCCTGGAGCCGGAGCCGCCCACATTTACCCTGGAGGCCAAACCGACCACACACGCGATCTGCGCTAGCGGCAGCGCCACGTCCACCGTCGAGGTGAGCAGCGTCCTGGGCTATTCCGAGACGGTCTACCTGGAAACCAGCCCTCTGCCGGCCGGGATCACCGCCACGATAGAACCAGACTCGGACCAGGCACCCTTCACCGCTGCATTGACCCTGGACGTGGCCCCGGGCGCGCCGGCCGGCGACCATCAGATCGTCATCACCGGCACCGCCGAGAGCACCAAAACCCACACGGTCGAGGTGAGTCTAACCGTCAACCACGCCGCGCCCCCGGCTCCCACGCTTCTCTCGCCGGTCCACGGTGCCTCCGGCGTGTCTCTCCAGCCTACCTTCCAGTGGTCATCCGTGCCCACGGCTACCAGCTATCGCCTCCAGGTCGACACGGATGCCTCGTTCACGTCGCCGGTCATCGACGTGTCTGGCCTCACCACTTCCACCTACGCCGCAACGACGGCCCTGACCGGGGGAACGTGTACCTTCTGGCGCGTGAGCGGCAGCAACAGCTGTGGGGAAGGTGCGTTCTCGACCGTCAGCCGCTTTGAGGTAGCGCGGCTCGGTCAGGCGTTCTGGGACGACATGGAGTCCGGCGACGGGCAGTGGTCCCACGCGGCCGGGCAGGGCACCGATACCTGGGCCCTCACCACAAACGACGCTCATAGTGCCTCTCACGCCTGGTTCGCGCCGGACGTGAGTACCGTCACCGACGACTATTTGTGGATCACTACCTCCTTCACAGCTACCAACGGCACGACCTTGACCTTCTGGCATCGCTACAATCTGGAGGGCACCTACGACGGTGGCGTCATCGAGGCTTCCACCGACGGTGGCATCACCTGGGATGATCTGGGATCGTATATCATCCAGAACTCCTATGACTACACCATCAGCACCGCCTATAGCAGTCCCATCGGAGGTCGGCGGGCCTGGAGCGGCGATAACGGGGCCTGGGAGCAGGTGGTGGTGGACCTCTCGGCCTACGACGGCCAAGACATGCAGGTGCGCTGGCGGCTGGCGTGCGACAGCTCCGTGAGCGACATGGGCTGGTACGTGGACGACGTGGAGTTCATCGCGGCCCTGCCGCCCAACGACTTCAGCCACGAACCATGTCTGTTC
>JBHLNY010000386.1:0-2810 GCA_048941065.1 Promethearchaeota archaeon | reverse complement strand
GCCTGTGTTGAATTTCCACCAATTTGAATTGTCTCAATCATCATAGCAAAGTTGACAACTACGAACCAGCTTCGAACCTTTTGGCGTATGTTTTCGAAAGTCCTTCTCAAAGGTGTGCCCCATTCTATTTGACTTCTGATCAGTTCCAAAAACCTCGAAAACTGGCCGTAATTCTTGCGCCTAGTCGCTTCGATTATGCTCTTTTCTGGAGAAAGCCCGATTTTTTGAGATTCTGTAACATCACGAATGAAGTTCGGAATAGCGTCCTCAGCGTTGTAGTTGATTTTTGCGATCTTGTAATACTGGAAAGAAAGTGGAAGGGATATGATTACGAGGCCTATTGTCGCCAATTCAGCCAGTCCAAGCGGTCCGAAAGAGTTAGACAAGGAGGGAATCAGCGCAATTGCCAGTAATGGCACGCCGACTCCTATTATAAGAACCAAAGCTTTCTTGTAGATATCTCTCAAATCTGTGAAAGAGCTTCTCTGCATATTATGAGCCGCCAGAATGAATATTAACGAAATCACAGGCATGAACAAGAAAGCGATTAAGTAAGCCAACGTAGGAGAAGTAGGGATTGAAGTCTGAGTCAATAGCTCCATCATGTTTGTTGAGGAGAAGACAACAAGAAGTATGTAGGCGCAGAGCGTTACTATTAGCATGACAGCATATGCTTCGATCAACGTGGCAATCTTCTCGATTGAACGGGTCGATGCAATGTTTCGAAGTTCAAAAATGGTTCTAAGTTCGCTTTTCATGTAATCGACTATCTTGCCACCACTTCTTATGGAAGAAACGAAACCTCCCAGAAAAGTTCTATAAAGTTTCGAATTGGTTCTTTCAGCTCTGTTGTGCATGACGGTTAGCGGATCCTTTCCCAAGACTTCCACCTGTCTGACAACTTCGTCTGCTTCTTTCCTGAACTTTGGTAAGAAAGTCAGTTTCCTGATCCTTTTCCAACTGTCGTATGGAGATATCCCGCTAGCCGCCATCAAGGTGAATATCATTACAACGAAAGGCAATTCGGACTCGATTCTTTCTTTTTCTTCACTTGCAGCTTTCGTCAAAGAGTGCAGGATCTTCTGAACCGGTCCGGGAAACGTTTTCATACTTCATCAGCCCTCAGCGAGTTCTCTATCAGTTTGACTGGGAAGGTTCAGCGAGTTGCTAAGGGCTTTGTGTACACTTCTGAAGTCTCGAAGGTTCCTTTCAACCATTCTTAGTAGCAACTGCTTTCTTTTTTCAAGTTCTTGCTTTATGACACTTATAGGAAGGTCGAGCATCTTAGCTATCCTAGCGAGTAGAAGGCTCTGGTCTAGATTTTGCTGGAAAGAATCAACCGAAGCATTCCATGTGAAAATATCACGAACGTTTCCAGTGGCGTCTATCTCGGACAGCCTTACGAATTTTCGACTTGTAACTTTGTGGTCAAATGAGGCGAAGTTTGGAGTCTTTACTTGCTTAACGACTATAACACAGTTCATTAGAGGGATTATCGAGGGCGGTATGTTCATCGGCGGTTGAGTCAGACGTTTTATTGCAGTATCTACATCTTCCGCGTGCATTGTGCAGAGCCCACCATGGCCTGTTGCCAACGCCTGGAAAAGCACATAGGCCTCTTCTCCTCTTATCTCACCTACAATTATCAAAGCTGGCCTGTGCCTTACTGCTGACTTGATAAGATCGTAGAGAGTAACCTCTCCCTCGCTTTCAGCACCAAATCCCGGGCGTGCGATTGTCGAAACCCAATTCTCTTGCGGCAGATTAATTTCAGCTACTTCTTCCACAGAGATTATCTTGAACTCTGGCTTTGCGAGACACGCTATCGCGTTCAGCGCTGTCGTTTTTCCAGCGCCTGTGGGTCCGACAATCATCACTGATATTTTGTTCTCCATAAGCAACCATAAATATGCCGCGACTGTTTCATCGATCGTTTCGTTCGCAATCAGATCGACTATTGTCATCGGGTCTTCTCTGAATTTTCTGACGGTGAAACTTGTTCCTGCTGGGGTGGTTTCCTTTCCAAATGACACTGCCAATCGGTGTTTTCCCGGCAGAGTCAAGTCGACAATAGGGTGAGCTATGCTAACATGTTTTCCTTGTCTGTGCACTATTCTTGTAACAAAGTCGTCCAATTCCTCTTCGTCTTGGAAAATCAAATTGGTTTTTATGTTCTCATATTTTCTATGCCAGAGGTAGATCGGCTTGTTGACCCCAAGACAGCTTATATCCTCTATGTAAGGATCAAACATCAAAGCATCTATTCTGCAATATCCTATCAAGTCCCTTTTGAGATAGTACAGGATTTTTCGCTTGCCAACTTCTGTTACTCCTTCAAGGGCTTTTCTATGGTCTTCCATTATTTCTGGAAGCTGTCTTTGAAATGATTCTGTCAGGGTTTCATCAGCTTCAGGAGCCTTGAGTTCATATTCGAGAATGTTCTTGAGCCGCTTGTATACTTCTTTCTCCTCTCTTGTGAGGGATAGCTCATCAACAACATACAACCAGTCGCCTTCCGTTTCACTCTGAAATATCCAAGCATAAGAGAAGGGTGGGTTCAGCGGGTAGCTTTCAATCTGCTCGTAGCCTTCAGGCACTCTGCAACCTTGGATTCCTAAGTATCCTATGATGTCTTCTTCTGAAGTGTCTTCTTCTTTGTCGAATTCTTGCTTCTTCTTTCTCATAAGTTTCATGTTATGATCCTCCGGAAAGCCTTAGGCATATCACAGTGTCATTCTCAAAACATTCTAGAATCGGAGCCCCCGAGCCACTAACATAGCTGCCATGGGCGAAAACCTTGAAGGGTATCG
>JBHLNY010000095.1:0-11276 GCA_048941065.1 Promethearchaeota archaeon | reverse complement strand
GTTCCACTAGGTTTAGTACATTGTTTAGGTTGGTCTTTATTTGATGAGTTAGAAGATTGTCTTGTTTTATCCATATTCTGGGGTGGTGCAAAATCAGAATGTTGAGGTGAACTAAAATTAATCGCATGATCCTCAGCTTTCTTGCCTAATATTAATCTCCATCTTGCAAGAGCAGTCTTTTTTCTTTCTATTTGCTCTACTTCAGCATTTTTATGATTAATTTTTTCCGTTAACATTTTTTTTACTAAACCTCACCAAACCATTCTTCAAAGATGGTTCTCACTTTTTTATCTATATCCCCAAAAAAGATCAATATATTATCTTCAACCTCATCCGTTATCTCTTTAAATTTTGACTCTTTAAGACCATAATATTCTGCAATTTTTTCTACAAATATTTCATATTCTCTTCTTTCAAGTTCAGAAAAAGTTTTTCTCATGGCAGGAAGAATTGCTGAAAATATATTCCATTCTACGTTTTCTACAAGGTCAGAAAGGAGTTTAATAATATCTTTATTAAATAATATCTTTGCTTGACACACAAAAATAATACCTCTAATTAAATCTCCTACTTTAACTTGGATAGAATCAATACTATAGGTATAATCAATTATAAGCTTTTTTAGATTTTTAATCTCAATTTCATTCATCAGATACAATATTCCTAGATTAGCTCCCTTAAGGAATTCATTATCCGAATTATCAATACAAGAATTAATACTTTCTATAAACACGTTTAAATCTATATCTATTTCAGGTAGTGAAATAAGAAAATTTGCCATATTTTTAATAGCTATTACAATACTTTCTTCCATTTCATATGGAGGATTAGCAAAATTTGGTATAGCAAAACAACATGAAAAATAACATCGTTGTATTATGCGATTGATAAGTGGAATATTATTCTTGTGATTTTCCATCATAGAAACGTATTGGTTAATCATAATTAAGTTAAAGAAACCCTTAGAAAGCGTTAAAAGGTGATTATCTAGTTCAAGGGAATTCATGCATTCATTAAACAAATTCTGAAATTGATCAGTAAATCCCATTAATAGACTTTGAAACAATAGATTAGATATAATCGCAAAATCCTTTACATTTTTCTTTGTTTCCTCCATTAGCATGTTGTTACTGGCTTCTTCAATGGTTGAGCCATATACACTCAACTCGATTAATTTTGTATCAATTTTAGGATTCCAATGAATAGACCAAATTTCTGTAAAAATTCCAGTTGCTCCTTTCAAAATATCAGGACCATGTACTCTTTCCAAAAAACTAAGCCCAAGAAATTTTACCCTCCAAAATAATTGTGAAATTTTTATATCTTTTTCTTCACGTAGATTTAGAGAGATTTCTTTTGATTTTTCTTTAAATTCAATTCCAAATGCTTCCAATTGGATATATAAATCTGCTTGAAGTGCCAATTTTCCTATTTTTTTAGTGATTTTTCCTACCTTATAACCTATAGTCAAATCATGGATAAACTTATCCAAATATTTCCCTTCAATTTCAGGATTTCCTTTAACTAAAGTCATATAAATGGCATCAATGATATCTTTTAAACCAGGTTCAGATCGTCGTCGTAACATTGCTAACATTTTGGCACCGTGAAAAGCATTGATTGAATCAGAGATAGATATTAAGTATCCTTTACTTCGCGCATTTTTGAAAATATCAGTTATAATTTCCAAAGCAACAACTTCAAAAGGAGTATCAATTCTTTTTTTAATTTTTTGCCACACATAGTTGTAAAATTGAGGTGCTTGATTACCTGAACCATAACCAGAGTTTTCACATAATCTAAAATATGAATATGGTACTAAAGAATTCATTACTCCACTAGTTGGGAATTTGAAATTTTTAGCTACTGTGCTCGGTAGAACAATAGAGTGTAATCCTCCAGTAATCACGAGAACATTTTCCTTGTTAATATTATGTTTTTTTATATATTTTTCAATATTGAATTTCATAAAAGATTCTCTTGCTAAAGTACCATCACTCTCTAGTAAATTTTTTTCTATAGTTTGACGAATACAAGAACAGAATAACAAAATATTTTCTCTTAGTTGTTCGATTTTGATATAATTTGCGCCAATTTCGAATAGAGTTTCCCACATCTCATTGAAATTATCAAATTCAAAGACTTTAACAAGGATTTTATAAAATGAGCTTGAAATAAATTTATTTTCTTCTTGTGTTAATTGAACATTTAAGTCTTTAAGATCTTTAGTAAAATATGTTATTATTCCTGTTAAAGGAAAATCTATAAAATAAACAGGTATCTTTTTATTTAAACATTCAGAAAGAGCGATTAATTCAGGGGAATAAGATACAAAAGGATAATAAACCTGAAATTTTGCTGGAATTGAAGGATCTGGAGTAATTATACCATTTAAACCAAAATTATTGTTATGATCTGCGAAAATTGAAAGAATTGCTAAAGGTGGGACAGTATCGTTATCAATCATATAAGTCATTAAATTATTAGCTAAGGATGGACCTTCTATTAATACTAGTTTTGGTTTATATTTTTCAATCCATTTTTTAACTAAAATGGAAGATCCAGGAGAATGATGTCGTATAGGAAGGTAAGTTATATCAGATTTTTTAACGTTTAAAACTTGATTTTGTATTTCTTTTATATCTAATTTTAATAAATTACTAATTTCTAACAAAATGTTTGTTAAATCTATTGCATTCAGAAGATTATTACTCATGAATTCTCTCCTCAACTTATAGGATTTACTAAACTAATTGACGGAAACTATTGTTAAATTCACTCCATACACTAGAGGTATTTCCTCTAACTCTTACTACCATATTAAAATACTCTCTTAATTTAGAGAGATTTTCTTTATCATCTTTAACTACAGCATCCACAATATTCATAGCAATATGTTTTGGTTCGATTTTTGCCTTTCCAAAAAATTTAGCATATATTGCGCTATCCAATAGAAGTGAAATTTCTTCTGATGTAGACATTACAGTTGAGATTGGGGTAAATCGTCCTCCCCTAGTACTTCTACCGGTTCTTAACTCTTGAAATACAGTAATTAATAAATCTAATGTATCCTCTGGAATTTGAATTTTAAATCCAATATTTGAAAGGAGATCATTTGTCCTTTGCATTACAATTTTTCTTTCTAATAGTTTGTCTTGAATTATAGGAATATAGATAAAATTAAATCGACGTTTTAATGCGGCACTCATCTCATTTACGCCTCGATCTCTGTCATTTGCGGTAGCTATCACATTAAAACCAGGAATCCCATATATTAAATACTCAGAACCTAATTCTGGGATTGGAATGACTTTTTCTGATAAAATAGAAATCATACTATCTTGAATTTCTTGAGGACAACGAGTTAATTCCTCAAATCTTAGAATTTTACCTTCTCGCATTGCATTTATGGTTGGTGAAGGAACTAAAGATTTAGGACTAGGGCCCTCTGAAACTAATAATGCATAGTTCCAAGAATAGCGAATCTGATCTTCAGTTGTTCCAGCAGTACCTTGAATTAAATATGTTGAAGTTCCAGATATAGCAGCAGCTAGATGTTCAGAAAGCCAAGATTTTGCAGTTCCAGGCTCCCCAATTAACATTAAAGCTCGTTCACTTGCTAAAGTAACAATAGCTTTCTGTATAAGATTACGATCTCCAAAATATTTAGTAGAAATAATTATTTCTTTTTCTGTTCCATTTTGTTTTAATTTAAATTGTTCATCCGTTCCAGCAATAAACAACTCTACCATTTTGGGTGATAATTTCCAATTAGGAGGTTTCGGATAGGTGTCATTTTGGATTAAAGCTAATAATTCTTCAGTATATAATTCTTCAGCAGGGAATCTAATCTTTAAGTTTTCAACTTTTTTTAATTTTTTATCCGATCCTAGAATAACGTTCGATTTCGATTTAGTAGTAGCTGTTAATTTCTGATCTGGTTTTTGTTGAGGGGATTCAGTTGAAGTAATGTTGTGTTTTACGGCCTTATTCGATGAAGAGGGTTTAGGTATGGGGTTAGTTGGAGGAGTTCCTTTTTGAGGGACTTTTTTTTTTGCCATATTTTTTCACTTTTTTTTTCATTATAGAAATCTAACTTAAAATTAATTTAATTTATAAAATTTTTGTAACAATTCTCGATTATCAATAGAGTGAGTCATTGAAATGCTTGGGAAAGTTATTTGATTTTCTTCTATTATGCTTAGAGGAAATAAAGCGATTTGACCACGTTCTAAAATAAGTTTACAAAATAATCCATCAAGGATTTTATCTTTCTTATGAAAGTCTTGAAATATTCTTATTAAATTTTGATTAATGATTTTATCAAAGATTCGAATAAATAAAGGAAATTGTTGTTCATGTTCTACTTTAAACACAAACAAAGGATTTTTGAAACTTTCTTTTCCTTCTTTATAAAAATTTGATATCTTTACTTTTCTTACATATATATAATCTAAGAAGTTAGTAGGCAAATCAAATGGAGTAATTTTGTAATTTTTAGTAATTTTAGTATATATATCTTTGGAGTTTAAGAAAAACTGATCAAAGTCTTTAATGTTAAAATTAGTATCATTTCCAATTAACTCTTGAATTAAAATTTTAGAATCATCATGTTCATTCAAATATATATTACCCTCTTCTAGAGAACCAGGAATATTTATAACCTCAAATATGTTAAATAAGAGCTTTTTGATTGATGATGCTGGATGAGAATTATTTAATGAGAGATTCAACAAAATCTCAGGTTGTAAAATTCCTCTTGGAGGTTGCATCAAACTCCATTTTAATATTTTACCTTTTGATTTACCAGATAAAGATATAAAATAAAATATTAAACCAAATAGCGTACCTTCTAATAAAATTTTCTCTATTCCTATGGTTCTTAATTTAAGTTTATCAAACACTTTAGATTCTGATAAAGTTCCCATTAAATTTCTAATCAAAGATTCACTTCTTTTAGAATGAGAAGTAGAAATAAAAGCACGACTTTGTAACCAGCAATTGCTCAAGAAAAATATATATCGTTCTATATTAAAAGCAGGATTATTTGTTAGAAACCTCTTTAATTCTATGTGTAAGTATCTAAGAGAAGTAGCCAACCTATAAGCTTCTAATTGAGATGAATTTTGTAGGAATAATTCAATTTCTTTTATATTATCTTTAGTAACAAGATTTAAACCGTTATAAGCTAAATTTTCCATATATCTCTTTATTTGTAATGATACACGTTCTAATTTTACTGACATTTTAATTCTTTATAGATAGTAAATTTTTCTTAATGACTTCCAAGGTCATAATTCTTTCATACATTCTTGTTACTGTAATTATCTTAAGAACCATTATTGCCAATTCAAATTTTACATCTCTTAGGTTATTAGTTGTCTTAAGTTTCTCTAAACCCTTAATAAAATTTTTGAGTAAGTCCTTCAACGTTCCTAAATGCATATTTTTCAATTTTTTCTTTAATTGTAGAAAATCAGAATAGTTTTGTTGACTAATACTTTCAATACCTTTAATTAAAATTTCATTTAATCGTGCTTTTACAAAATCAAACAAATTAAAAAGCTCTTCAGAATTTTTTTGAATTGAAATTATTAGATCCACTCCTTGCGTTAAAATGCCATAAAGTCTTCTGGTAATACCTCAATAGGACGCCATTCAATCTTGCCCTCTAAAGCATATTTGTATTTTATAAATATTTCTGTGGCTTCTGATTTTATAAATTTAGGTCTATGACTTAATGTATTATCCACCCATTTAATCATTTCATTCTGGGTTCCCACTCCTGATTTTATTACAGCAACTAAAGCCAAAATAATATGTTTACAAACTTTTCCTCTAAGACCTCCACATGGAAAAAGATTTTGAGTTCCACAAAAAAAATCTCCATTACTTTTAAGAGATATTGCGTATTCTAACTGATTTGGTTTAGTTTGTGATTTTATGACAGCTTTTAAAGAATCATCATCCTTATCAATATAAAGTAGATTCTTTTCTCTTCTAAACATACTAATAGCTTTATTTATTCGAGGAGGGATCCTCTCATCATTGATATTTTTATTTAAAGTATTAATAAATCGAAGAATTTTATCATCAATAGGTAATTTTCTACTCATCTTATTCACAATCAAATATTTCTAAACAATCTTTGTTGGAGAATATCTTTTAAATTTATAGGGGCTAATTTATCGAAGATAAAATTGACTAGAGGAGATACCTTTAAGTATTCTCTCTCACTTGATTTACCCTAGACTTTCCATTTTATCTTATTAAAAATGTTAATATAAAGTCTAAATTTTCAAATATAAACTCGTCTTTTTTTTCGTAAAAATCTTTATTCAATTTTTATTAAATCTACTTTAATTCTATTCTTACTTTAAATTGTGCTTGATTAACTTTTATCTAATAAAATTTAAAGTGATTTGTTAATCACATTAATCTCTTCACAATATTGATTTAAATCTGAAATCTTCCTCAAAAATTACATAAATCTTCCAAATTGTAAGGTAAAAGTACTTTTTTATATATTATTATGATGATTTATACCTAATATTATTAAAATTACCATCCCTATATAATTAAAATTCAAAATTTTGATAGAATGTCCAATATTATGAAAGTTCTCTAAAATATTTCTGAGATGGAAATTAATTGAATAGATATAAAGTCAGAATATTTAAATGTGAATGAGCACATCATTTTGAGTTTCAATTTAACATTTTAATAACTCAAAGATATTTCCTTATAGTCCTAAGAAAAAAAGGAAATTATATTTACCCTTAAATCAAAAAATTTTATAAATTCAGAGAGGAAATAAATAATAACCAAAAATTTATTTAAAGTAATTTTAAATCCTATTTTCGATAAAATTTTAAATAAAATATTAAAGAGGAAGACAAAAAAATGGCAAAAAAAGCCCCTAAACCTGGTAAAAAGGAACCCTTTTTTGTTAAATCAAAAGTAAGAGAATATATCAAAGGTAAAGGATGTAATACTGCTAGTGGTGTTCTCGATGGAGACACCTTGAATGAATATATTGCATGGTATCTTGATAAAGCTGTAGAGCGAGCAAAAGCTAATGGTAGAAAGACTGTAAAAGCAAGAGATTTATAATCTCCTTTGCTAAAATTACCTTTTTTTTTTATTTTTTCAGTTATAAATATAGTTTATTAGTCTATAACTAGAGCGCTTGATATATTTTTTTCGAATCTAGCTTGACTAATACCGGTAGAGTGATCTTTTTCCACTAAAATCTTATGTACATGAATATCAGAGGGAATAGCAGTATGTGTAATTAAGAATATTTGAGAAAATGTTTTTGATTGGATTAAATATTTTAATATTCTTTCCCGACGAGTCTCATCTAAAGCAGCTAATGGTTCATCCAATAAAAGAAAATCTATTTTAGGATTTTTTTGAGGGGATTCTTTTGTAGGGCGTATTTTACTCATTAACTCGGATATTGCTAATCGTAAAGCCATACCCAAAGCAGTTCTGTCACCTCCAGATAAAACTTCAATCGATTCAGGAATACCATTAAAATTATCTTTAATCTTTAGAGAAAGTCCAGTTTTTCTGGTTCCAGATAAATCTAGAAATAAATCACTATATTGTCCAGAAGTAAAATGTTTTATATATTTATTTGTTGTAAGGGCAATATTTTTTACTAATCTCTTTACAACCATATATTCAGATACAAATCGGCGTACATACTCTTTTGCTTTGTTTATATGGTCAATATCAATTTCAAGGTCACCAATTTTATTCTCTAAATCTTCCATTTTATCAATTTCACTTCGAAGCTCAGTCAATCTTTCTTGATTACTTTGGAATTTTTTATCTTTATCACTAATTTCTTTATTAATTGTTTTCATTTCAGAGGCAAGCTTCTCTTTTTCTAAAGATAATGCTTTTATTCCCTCAAGACTAGAATCTTCTAGCTTGAATTGATGTTTTGCTATAAGATCTCCTATTGATTTTGTTATATCACTAAGCTCCATTTCGTATTTTCCCAAGTTCACGAAATCTTCTTTTAAAGTTTGAAATATAATAATATCTTCGTCTAATTTTTTTAAAATATCTTGAAATGAATTTATTTCTTTATCAAAATTAGTTATTATTTTAGTAACCTCATTAGCTTTTTCCTGATTTATCTTAAGATCGTTATTAAAATTGCTTATAATCTCGTCATAATGTTCTTTTGTAAGTTCATTTTGGCAAGTTGGGCAAAGGGCTATTTTTTTTCCATCTTTACTTTGTTTAAATTGTAAGCTTTTTTCCATTTTTTTAATTTTATTTTTAATATCATCAATTCTTCCTTTTACTTTTCCTAATCCTTTAAATGTAGCTTCTTTTTTCTTATTTAACTCTTGTGTTTTTGTATCAGTCTTATTTTTACTGCTAATTAATTCTTTTATTTTATTTGATATTTTCTCTAATGAAGTAAAATCCTTTAAATTTAAAGTTGTTTTCTTGATCTTGGATTCAAAATCTTTCTTATAAGATAAAAATTTATTTTTGGCATTTCCCTCAAGTGTATATAGACGTTCTAACTCCTTAATTATGTTATCCAAGGGATATTCTTTAAGTTTTAAATTAAGAGATTTTTCTTCTGTTTTCATTTCTGAGATTGAATTCTTGATATTTTTATTTTCCTCCATTATCCGATTTATATCAGCCTCAATTCTTTCAATTGGTACTCTTGATTTTTCAAACTTTTGTTTATTGTATTTCTTCACTTTTGACTCATTTTCAAGAAGTATTAACGCATCATCTATAATATTTAATCTAAATAAATCAATAATCATTTCTCTTAATTCAGCACCCCTCTTATTAGCCAATTCTTCTACTTCGCCTTGTTTGACAAAAACAGTGTTCATTGCTTGTTCAGGTGAAATTTCAAAAAATTCTCTAACATCAAATTTCTGAATTTCATGATAAACTCCACTATTATCCATTTTAAATATTTTTGATGAAACACTACCCGCCCTTCTCCATTTTCTAAAGATATAATAGTTAATTTTATCGAGGACGAAGTAAATATAAATTTCTGCTCCTTCTTCGCCATATGTAATAAATGATGCGGCATTTCTTCCCCTAAAAATTTTCGGTCCAAAAAATGCAAATAGAACACCTTCTAGAATTGTTGATTTTCCATAGGAATTCCTACCACTAATTAAAATTAAACCCTCAGGGAAACTATCATTATCTTTTGGTAAATCCAATTTTTTATATCCCATGAAATTTTTAAATTTAATCTTCGTTATCTTCATAAAAAATTATACCTCCTTCTCTTTTTCCATCATTTTAAGCGCATTTTTTATAGCATTCATTCCAAACTTAGTCAACTTGTCAATATCATATTGAGACTTATCTTCACTTAATTTTTCTTCTACATAAATTCGAAATTCTTCATCAGGTCTTTCTAAAATATAATCGTGGATTATACCCGCACTAATATCATCCTCAAAGGTTTCAGAAATATCAGAAATGCTCCATATAATTTGCATTATATTATATTTTTCAGGTTGAGAAAAACATTCTCTCCTTATTTTAGAAATTAACTCATTAATTTGCCAATTCTTCTCAAAAGTTATTTCTCCATTAAAATTAAATTTTAATCGAGCAGATGTTCTTGGATTAAATCCATTGTCACTTATATATTTATTTATCTCACCATTGATGAGTGTCTCTAATTCAGATTTTGATTGTTTTGGATTAACTTCAATTGGCACTATTTCAAATGATCTTTTCATAAATTTATTTGAAAAGACTTTTTCAATATTTAAGTTCCTGGTTTTTTCATCTATTTCTACTATTAAATACCCTTGATTCTCATATATCTCTTTAAAGTTTAATGGTAATAAACTACCGGCATAAAAATGATTTCTTGATACTTGTTTTAATCCATGTTCATGTCCTAATGCCACATAATCATAGCCAAAATCATCAGAATTTACTTTTTTATGAAGCGTGTCATCTAAGATTGAACCATGAGCAATAGCAATATTAATATAATCATCATTTTTATTTGGCTTCTGAAGTTCCACCCAATTATTGTAGGCGGATGTATATATTTCAAAACTTTTGAATTCAAAATAAGGAAATAAAAAGAATCTAGATTTTTTGGTTGGAAATTCTATTTTTAGCGGTTTATTTGATTTAATTGCTTCCATTAAGTGTTCATTTTTGAAATAATGAAGATTTGGAAATCTATCTTTATTAAAATGGGATTCAAATGGAGTATATTCATATCCCTTATAAATACCATGATTTCCTTCAATGTAAATAACAGGGACTTGATTATTAGTATTTTCAAAAAAAATTTCCAATGCCTTTACTAATGTTTTTCTTGCGGGTTCTGGAGGAGGATATGGATTTAAACTTGATGGAATATGAAACATGTCCCCAGAATGTACTAAAAAATCTAAATTTTCAATTTTAGATATATCACCTATAACCTGCAGAAAAGTATCATAAATTTCTTGTTCATAAGGTTTTGAATAATTTGGTATTGCCCATTTATTAATTGTTCCTCTTCTTGCTCTATAACCAAGATGAGTATCTGCCAAATGAATTAATTTTACCATTCTTTTTACCTCAAATAATAAAAAGAAAAAATTATATTTTTACTATTCTCCTAATACTTTCTTTCTCCATTCTTGAGCATAAGTTTTTGTTTTTTTATCATATTGAAGATCCATAAATTTTCCTTCTAAAATATTATATTCTGAAGGTAGTAATGTACTTGCTTCATGAGCAGCTAAAAGGCACAATGGATATCCTTGGGGTGAAAATGGAATTAAATTTTTTAAAATATAAATGGCATTTTTTAACTCTAAATAATCAAGTATATCAAATCTTAAAGTAGAGCTATCATTTTGCAATCTTACTATATAAGCATTACTTTTAGTATATACCGAGAGATCTGGTAATTCAACAATGAATTTACTTTTTTCTAAGATTTCAGACCAAATGGGTAATATAAAATTACCTTGCGCATCTCTTAATCTGCAAGTTTTTGAAAATGAATAATACTTAATATCAAATGTCTCTATAAATCTATAGAAAAATTCTGTAAATGCTGTAGGTGGAAAAATATGCCGTCTGAACATTTGTATACCATCTCCAAGAAATACGACATTTTTATTTTTGCCCCAATTACTTACTTCTTTAATTCTTATCAGAGATTTTAAGACTTCATCTGCTGTTCTGATCCGATCGACAACATGCCCCATTGATGGATAATAGAAATCATGAGCTTTAATATGATCATC
>JBHLNY010000094.1:3038-11329 GCA_048941065.1 Promethearchaeota archaeon | reverse complement strand
TAATTTCCTATCTCTATATATTGTTTAATTCCTATATAAAAACGAAATAAATGAAATACTTCAACATTTAAATTTGATTTAATTTTTTGATGTATTATGAGAGAATTCAATTTTTATAACCCAACGCGTATCATATTTGGTTGGGGGCGTGTGAATGAAATTGGTAATGTTGTAAAAAGAAATGGAAAAAGATGTTTACTAGTTACCGTTAAACCATTTGCTACAATGGAACCCTTATTTGAAAGGGTGATAAATTTATGTGAGGAACAGGAAGTTGAAGTCATTCATTTTGATGGAGTAATTCCCAATCCTACCAATCAATGTGTAAACTTAGGCTCTAAATTGGCTGCTGATAATGAAATTGATGTTATTCTAGGAGTAGGAGGAGGTTCCAGTATTGATACTGCTAAAGGTATCGCTGTTGGTGCTACACATAAAGAAGATGTATGGAATTATCGCCTTGGACAAAAGCGAATTATAAGTACAAAAGTTCTTCCCATTATAGCCGTCCCCACAACAGCTGGTACAGGAGCCGAAGTAACTAATATGGCAGTTATTAAAAATTCTGAAGAAAAATTCAAATCTGCTCTTGCTGATTGGAACCTTAATCCAAAAATTACAATCGTTGATCCTGAACTTACATTAACAGTTCCACCACATATTACCGCATCAACAGGCTTTGACGCGTTCTCTCACTCATTTGAGCCATTTATAAATAGATATGCCTCAGATTTTATCGATCTGTATGCCTTGGATTCATTAAAAAAGATAATAAAATATCTTCCCATCGCAACTAAAGATGGGTCAAACAGAGAAGCAAGAGAGGCCCTTTCATTTGCAGCCACTCTGGGCGGACTCTGTATAGCAAATATAGGAACAACGCTTCCTCATGGAATAGGTATGGCTATTGGAGGCCATATTCCAGATATTATTCATGGAGAGAGTCTTGCAATAGTATATCCAGAAATAAATCGTTGGACTTGGAAACAAGCAATTGAAAAGTATGCGCTAGTAGCCCGCCTCTTTAATCCCGAATTAGAAAATGAACCTGATGAAAGTGCGGCTGAGAAATGCTGCAATGAAATTAACTCATTTCTAAAAGAAATTGGTTTATGGATGGACTTGAAAGATAAAAATATACCTGAAAGTAAACTTAAAGATATAACTCAGGATGCTCTTAAACTCCGGAATTATACTTTACATCCAAAAGTTGCTAACTTTGAAGATATTAACAATCTGTTAATAAGGAGTTATTCAAGAAAATAACGAGGGAGTGAAATTCTTTAGTTAAAACAACCAATAAAGTGATTATTTTCGATTCATTAAGGATTATAGAAGTAGTCTCATTTTAATGCGATTAAATAAGCTAAATTTTTTTAAAAAAAAAAGTGTATTGAAAGTATTAGGATTTCCATAGTAGCTTAAAGTTATACTTAATGATTTCTTTATGATTTAATGATATTTTCTATTATTTTTGCATTCCTTCGATAACTTTTTCCACTTCTTCAACTCCTACGATAGCGTGAGTTTCAAAATGTACGAATGGTGAATATTGTTGTAATTGAATGTTAATCTCTACTTCATCCCCTTCCAAAATACTAAATCCTCTCAGTTCGCCTACAAAGGCTCCCCAATCAAGAGTTCTTCCACTTTTCAAATCTTCTTTTACAAACTTCATTAAAGCACTCCATCCTACTGCTCGTTCTTTACGACTAACGGGTAATCGAGTTGCGTCTATTTCCCAAAGAAGCAAATATTTTCCCATATATTATCACCCTTCTATTTTTTTAAATATTTTAAATTGTATATAAAAATGTACAAATAGTTAATTATGCTGCACTAATAATTAAACCTTTACAAAAAAGTGTTAAAAAAGTTTGATTAATAATAAAAAGTGGATAAATTCTTATTTATTCTAGTTGCTTCTCATTCTATCCCTAAGGCAGCACGAGCTTTTTCTAAATCATCAACTCCGAGAACTATTCTGTTATTCTCGGCAAGATAGATTAGGTCAATGTTAACACCAGCATCACCGATTTTACGTGCCATTTTCCCCCCAGTACCTGGCTTTCCCACAATATTGCCAATATCCAGAACAAGTACTTCACGCACAGCACGTACTTCAAATCCAGCATTTTCAAGTACCCAGCGGGTTGTTGTTTCATCTTCTACTAAAAGGTGAATAATTCCTTCATTTTTTAAGGGAAATCCACAAAGTCCTTCCATATTTATGCCATTTTTACCTAGAGTCTCCCCCATATCGGCTAGCATGCCTGGTTGATTTTTTAAAATAACAGTTAAATCTTTCAATATTTTTTTCCTCCAATTATTTTTTTTTTTATTTATTAAATCTTATCTTGTTTAGAAACTAAAAATGTCCTTATCATATTAGGATTAAGTTAAATTTATTCTTTACTTTAGAGTATTTAATTATTAATATCACAATGTATACAATTATAATGCTGATAACTATTAATATAATAATAAATACAGTGCTTTGTCTGATCGATTGAGATTGTTATTTGAATAGCATTCCCATCTCTTTTTTCAACAAAGCCTACAATAGATAACCCATCAATATTATCATCGTTGTCATCATCGTCATCATCGTCATCATCAGCAAAATTTCTGAAGGTACTACCAGTTTGGAAAGTAATTGTAATGGTTAAAATAGATATGAAAACAAAAGCGATTAAAATAACAAAAAGCATTTTTTTCATAATATCAACCCCAAAAAATTATCAATAATTCAGTATTTATTAGAAAAATATGGACCGCTAAGATTATTGATAAAGATAACATAATATAATGTAATTTTATAAAATTCCTGAATCCAAACTTTTTCATATTTTCCATATTTCTAAAATAAAAAGCACTCAAAAAGACAGAAAACATGATAATCCCAAATATGACCCCTGTCCATAGCTTAATCATGAATAGATTATATGGAATATGATTATATTTCCCATCAAATACTAATGATCCCCATGGATCAGATGTCAGTAAAGAGCTAATGTGAGTTAAAAAAATGATTATTGTAATGCTCGCATTTAGACAGTGAAAATCTCTTGCTTTTGAATAAGAAGAAAAAACTCTAGCAAGTTTTTTCGTGTAAACACCGAACAACGTACTTATTATAAACCAAATTAATGTAGTGAATCCAAGAGCTCTACCTAAAACCCAAAGATTACCATTCCCTTCTTCTATATGATGCAAACAGCTTCCTGTTTGGTTTAAACTTACTAATAATAATGGTATAACAATAGAAATTATTAATACGATAATATCTAAAATTATAAAGGACAAAAACTTGCTTAAGTTTTTTAGAGGGTTATCCATAGTATTTAATTCGAGTATGATAAATATTAGTATTGAGATAATTTATTATAAATTTTTTTTTTTTTCGTTTTAATTGTTTTTTTCAGTAAACCTAAAATATTAGGTTTTATTATTTGGAACTTGGTTTTGTATAAAAAAAATAACATAGCGAAATAATATGAAGCAAAAGAAAGAGAAAGTTAAATGTCCAGTATGTAATTCTAAATTTATTCCGGAATCTTTTCATTTTGAAAAAACAGATTTTGATCAGATAGAAGCTAAAGGAGAGCTTATAGAATTTCATAAAGGGTCACATCAACTTAAACTTAAGCCATTCACTTCAATTCGTGGTTCATTTGTAACAAATTGTCCTCAATGTGGATATCTAATAAAATTTGCCTCAGAAATTGGTAAAAAGGAAATAGTAGAAGAACCTTCTCGTTTAAAAAAATGGGGAGCATTTAGGGAATTTGGGAAATACTATAAATACACTTTTGACTCAAGTGAGAAACCCTATATGGATTATTCGGATTATTTTATAGAAAAAGTTGATAATATTAAAAGAAACATTAAAAGCGCTTTAGATGAAGTAAATTTTGCTCAATGGGGAACTAGCTATAACGAATGGAAAGAGGATAAATCTATTGATTCTTTCAAGTTCTTAATCCACTTTTACTCTACTTTAATAGATTATTTGGATACGCAAGTTGAGGATCATGATGATAAATCAACGGTACAAAAAATAGAGGAATTAAATCTACCTAAAAGCCTTGAATTACTAATTAAAAAAGTAAAAGATTTACGGAATAAGATAGCTCATGAAGTTTACGAACTAAATGAAGAGGAGGAAGATTTAGTTGAGAGAACATTTACGCAATTTATGAATTATCTAATAATCAAGCAATTAAAGCCTTTAAGCTTAAATAAGATAAAGATAGAAACAGAATTTGACTTCATTGATATTGATAAAATAAAATATCAAATCCAGGAATTCTTGCATTTATATTTAGGGAATTTATTGCCTATAAAAGAATTCTATAGTACGTTTTTAATTCCATTATTTGAGGACCTTGGGGTTAAAACTCCCGATTACAATCCTTAAGAACTGATTTTTTTTTAGTTGACTTACTTGAGGATTCATTTGCAAATTATATTAACAGTTAATAGTATTATTTAATTAAACGTAGAAAATAGGATTTAAAATTAGGATTCAAAACTTTTTTGATGGGTATTAAAATTCAAACCTACACTTGGTACAGACTCTTTTTTTTGCATAAATGCGTCTTGGAACATAGCTAATTATCTTGGATTTATCGTCAACTTCTTTTATTGCAAAACCCATTGCACCGCAGTTAGGACACAATCTTTTCATTGTACTAGAAACTATACCCGAAGTAGACGGAGAGGCTGGTTGTTGCATAACAACTGGTGGTGTGTATGATTGTTGACTTGGAGAAGATGGTGGACTTGGTTGGAGTGATAAGTTTTGAATTTGAGTTTTTAGTTGATTGTTCTCATTTGATAAATTAGCTATGTCTCTCTCTTTTTGAGTGATAAGCACTTGATAATATTGAATTTGATTATATAATTTGGTAATTTGATTTGATAATTTATCAATGATACTTTCATAATCTGTTTGGGGATCATCCTTATTGTTAAGCATTATATATATTCTCTCCTCACTTTATACAATATTGTCGTACCAATATTGTCTATTGTACTTAGTTTGTTCTAAAATATAAATATTATTAGGAAAAAATTATAGAATCCTTAGATCAAATCTTTTTTATATTGGCATGGTTTATCTTTTTTTATGAATTTATTAAACTTTTTTATTGGAATCCATTTGAAATTTAAACAATATAGATTACAATTTATATTTTTCTTTTTATTCTGGTTCGGAGGGTTTCTTTTCTTTTTAATTACAGAGCCCGATTATGACGTAGGGGAGATATTTTTATTCTCCATAACTGTTCGGACTCCTGAAGCTGCCGGAGACCTTGCTAAGTTTTATGTCTTAGTATGGCCAATTCTATTAGAAGTGATCTTCTTTGGATTCATCATGGGAGAATTACTGCAGAAATATAATCCCGTGGTTACTAGTAGAATACTTGCGTCTCATAAGCGTAATCACACCGTAATAATAGGATATCACCATCTTTCTGAAAGAATCGTAGAATATTGTATCAAAAATAAGGAGAGATTCTGCCTTATCGAAGATTGTGAAGAATTAGTTGAAGATCTAGTCAATTCAAACTGTCCAGTTGTAATAGGAGACGCAACCGAGACCTCTAACCTTGAATTTGCCAATATAAAGCGTGCGAATGAGGTATTTATCGTAGTTGGTGATGTTAGAGTAGCAATAGTGTGTACTGAAAAAATTCGAAAGATGAATCCAGAATGTCCTATATATGTTCGTGCATTTGAAGATCATGTCCAAGATTATCTCAGGGAACCCCCATTAAAGGCATTTCCATTTTCTACTTCAAAATGGGCAATGGAGGGAGTTGAAAAATGGACTAAAGATAAAACTGGTAATGCAATTGTAATTGGACGTGATAGTTTAACTCATCGTATTGCATATCACATATCCTTACAACCAGGACGAGAGGTTTATCTTTTTGATGATGAACATGATGGAATCGAATTTGTTGTAAATGAAAAATTACATATTATCAATGAATTTGCTTGCTTTTTAAGTGATTTGAGCCCTCACTTAAATCTGGAAGAAGTTACTCAAGTATTTATTTGTTGGAAACGCGAATCAGAATTTGATGAGTCTATTTATCTAACAGCTAAACTTCATTTACGATATCCACATATTCAAGTATTTGTTAGAATTTTTGATGAAGAACTTATAGATTTAGTCCAAAACTACAATGCTAAAACCTTTTCGACGTCAAAAAGAGCATTTAAGATGCTCCAAAAAGAAGTTGCACCAGATTCCGCAATAGCACTAAAAAATGATTAAAAAAAAAGGAAAAAGTAAATATCTTAGTAAAATTAGATTTCTTAGCAACGAAAAGTAGAATCATATAAAATTTAAGAAATAAGTCTACTTTTCAATTTGAATTTGATAATGGAATACCTTAATTAGGATATCTTCACTAATAAGATTAAGAGATGATGTATAGAGATAACATCGAAAAAAAAATCTTTTCAGTATTGAAATCAAAAGGATACAAAGGGAAAATTATTTCTGCTAAACATCTAACCAACTTACGATATGATATTGAGAAACATTATGAACAAAAACTATTTGATCCAGTTTTTTATGAAGAGTGCATTTCTTATTTTGATTATAATCCTGAATTAGACTTATCTGATATGAAATCTATCCTTATTATTGCAGTTCCACAGCCTAGCTTTAAAACCATTTTCCATTGGCATAATGACAGTATCTCTTTACTTATTCCTCCAACTTATTTATATGGTAAGCAGGTAATTGATGAGGTCGAGGAGATCTTAGTAAATATTTTGGCTCCTGAAGGATATAAAGTAGCCTATGCTCGAATACCTTTTAAAACTTTAGCGGTACGTAGTGGGTTAGCAAAATTTGGAAAAAACAATATCAGTTATATACCAGAACTTGGTAGTTTTTATCGTTTGGCCGGATTTTATTCCGATTTTCCTATTAAGGAAGATAACTGGCATAAATTAGAAATGATGGAACTTTGTGAAAACTGTTCAGCATGTATGAATAATTGTCCTACTGGAGCAATCGCATCTGATCGTTTTTTGTTGTATGGTGAAAGGTGTATTACATACCATAATGAGCAAGAAGGAAATATACCCTTCCCAGATTGGTTGGAATCTTCTTGGCATAACTGTCTTATCGGATGTCTTCACTGTCAAAGAGTATGTCCAGCAAATAAAAAAGTCTTTAATTGGATTGAACAAGGTCCTGAATTTTCTGAAGAAGAAACGAGAATGTTATTAGATGGAAAGAAAATTGGACAACTTTCAGATGATATTATTAAAAAATTGAAGAATTATGATTTAGAGGAGTATCTAGAAGTATTTCCACGAAATTTAGCAGTGTTTACAAGAAATTAAAAATAGATTTTTCAATCTTTTATGTTTGTAACTGTAAATGAAGTTAAGTGCTAAATCATGCATTATTTCAATTCTGCAATAAATAAATAGTAAAAATGCATATTTCTAATAAAGAAGATAGATTTTATGATTATTTTTAAATTATTAATAATTTTGATTAAGTATTAGAGTACTTCATATTACAATAGTTATTTATGAAAAACACTAAAATCCCCTATAATCGCACCTCAATTAACCCAATTGATAATTATACTGAAGTACACCGTAGCAAAATTCATGGATTAGGATTATTTGCTAAGAAACTGATCCCAAAAGGAACGAAATGGTGGTATGCTCGCCCCCAAGATGTATTAATTATAACAAGAGATCAATTTTTAACACTTGATACTTCCCTTAAAACATCATTAATGAATGGTTATATGCATACTTTACTCACATATTCCTATTATGAGAGGAATCTTGATGCACTAATCTTCTGCTTGGATAATTCTAGATTTGTAAATCATTCGTTTAATGCAAATTCGGGTGTTTCTGAGGGTAACAATGGACTTTGTGCGGTAGCTCTAAGAGATATTCAACCAGGAGAAGAAATAACCGAGGATTATTCAAAATATTCCATGTGCAGCTGGTTAAAAAAATATAAAGAATATTTTGATCCTAGCTGCTGGTAAAAACAGAATTGTAAAATTATTTATAAGTTCATTTTACTTTTTAGCATTTCTAATCCTGCATTTACCATATCAGGGAGATCATTTTCGAGTCCAAATTCTATATAAGGCAAACAAGTCCGTCTAAATAAAAATTGCATTCTTTCTTTGAAATTCGAGTCTAATTTTCCTTGATAAATCTCTAGAATTTGATTCAGAAAGAAATCTCCCTCATCATAAAAAAGGAAATCAGCAGCAGGATCATAAATT
>JBHLNY010000094.1:0-2938 GCA_048941065.1 Promethearchaeota archaeon | reverse complement strand
AATCTTAATCTTTTCACTTTTAGGAATTTGATTAAAATTTGTAGATAACGAGATTCCTGGAATCTTTTCATATCCTACAAAGGGAAAATCTGGTTCTATTGAAATATATATTGGTTCTGGTATGGATATTGATACATAATTACAGATGTGATTTAACATTTTAACTTCATTTTGAATAAGATCAACCCCAGAGGGATTTCGAAAAACTTTATCCGGAAATCGAAATATATAGTGCTCTTTCACTTCAAAAACATTATAAGTACCATGATATAGGAATTTAACTTCTTGTTCTTTTATATCCGGAAAGAAAATGAACAGGGAATCAATTATTTCCTCACGAGTTATATCTGGAACTCGATTTTCTTCGTAGCTATCCATTTTGACGTCAACTATCAAAAATCATAATTATACTTATTCTATCTTCCCTAACTAAGGTTTAAATGGACAGTATTATAATTAAGATTTTAATAAACTTTCTAAATTATTAAAGATTTAGTATTTTAAGATGGATTCACGATCTATATGGGCACAAGCAGAATGGACTGAAGAAGCACGGCAACTAATTAATGGACTTAACCAATTTCCAGAAAATTCTAAAATTATTTTAGTAATTAGGCATTCACATAGGAATTCAATTGAATCTCTTAGTGATATGGATAATATGAAATTAACATCTATTGGACACAAGATAGCCAAAATATTTGGCTCCAAATTACCAAAAAGTAAACCAATTAGGCTATTCTATAGCCCAGTCGAGCGTTGTAAAGAAACTGCTGAAGACATCTTAGTAGGTTTCAAAAAAGTTTCTGGAGATGGAATTTTAAAGGAACCACTTGACGTATTATATGATATTGGAATAGAAGCCGATTACTTCTTTAGTGAATCATTAAAATATCCATACACTCAATTTTTATATCGGTGGGTTGCTAATCTTTACCCCTTTGGAAAAATCACACCTTTTCATACATTTTGTCAGAATGCTGCTAATATTATATGGAACAAAGACGTTGGTGCCCTAAATAAACCCATTGATATTCATGTCTCTCATGATCTCATAATATTGTCCTTTAGATTAGGTTGGTTTGGATTATCACCCGTTGGTCGATGGCCTTCTTTTCTTGGCGGATTTGCTTTTAACATTAATGAAGATAATGTTTTACTATTTGATGGCGATAAATTATTTACAGCTGAGATTCCTTATTGGTGGATAAATAAGTAGAAAGTCTATGAAGAATTAAAGCTTATATAATCTAAAATAACTACTTATATAGAATAATAATATTTTCTTTTAAAAGAGAGAGCAACGGTAAAGTATTTAAACAGTAATTAAAAAAAAAGAATATTATTGAATAATTATACCTTTTTTGATTATTCTGGGGGTTCCATCCCGATTGCTTTATAAGCTTCGGCCATATCCATAAAAGTATTAAGTTTCCATTTAAGTCCCTCAATAGAAGCTACATATTCTTGATATTGTCCTGAAATGTCAATTATGGCTTCCTCTACTTTCCCTTTTTTTACATCCATAACAGATAATATTATAATCCCCTTTTTAGTTGCTCTTGTTCCTAAAGCAATCGTCTCACTGATCTCTGGCCGTGGTGGATATTTTTTCAACATTTCAATATATTTTTTAGCAATCTTACTAGCTGCTGCATGAGGAATTAATACTGTCGCTACCAGCAATACCATTCTTATCACCCTCTTTTATTTTTAATTTAATAAATTAAAATTTGGTGCGAATACTAGTTTAATTTGTTAATATTTAAATTTTATATTTTTGTCGAAAATTGTAAAGAATAAAATTATTCTTTGTTAAGAGAACTTAATTGTTTTTGAAGATACTCCGTTATTCCTTTTATACTATTTGATATGAACTTTTTCTCTCTTTTCTTTGTTTCTTCATCAAATAGGATAACATTGGCAAGGTATCTATCTCTTTTCACTAATTCTTTAATTACATGATCTTCAAAATCCACATGTTCTTTCTTAACTAATGTATTCTCTATAACTTGTTTCCACATTTTTAATTGCTCTTTTGCGATCTTAAGCATTTTCTCTGCATTATTCCTAATCCCGTAATGGGCATAACAAATCTTAAAGTCTGCTAAATTTAAGGAAAGTAATTTGTCAATTGAGGATATAGCGGCATCACAATTAAAGATGGGTGGAGTTGCTGGTCGAATATAAAATTTATTTTGTATAGGAAAGTGAACACCTGCTGCATCTCCAATAAATAGATATTTCTGAAAAAGGTAAGAAAGATGATGTGAAGCATGTCCTAATGTCTCAATTGCCTTTATTTCTTGATCCCCAATATTTTCCTGAAAAATTATTCTGTTTTCTGGGATAGGTATAATTTCTTGATACATTTCAGTTAATTCCCCTAGCACCTCCTTACTTGCATTCCATAGATTCTTGGGGTTAATAAGATGTTTTATTCCTCGGGGATGACATATAACATTAGCTTCTGGGAAAAAAGTAAGAAGCTTTCCTGTTCCTCCAGCATGGTCAATGTGAATATGAGTTAAAAGAATGTAATTCAAATTTTCTTTAGTGATCCCAATCGATTCTAGTTTATCCTTTAAAAGATTTATTGTAGAGGTTGGACCTGGATCTACTAAGAAGCCTAGATTTTTATCTTTATAAGCCCATGTACTTATAAAATTGCTAAAACCTGCCCTAGGCTGCTTTAAATCGATATGATAAAGAGCTTTATTAATTTTTTTAATAGTCATTAAATCAGAATGAAAATTTTATAACTTTTAAAATATAAAGAGGATGATTTAAGGAAAGTTAATATGTAAATTTAAAAAATGTTAGAAAAGTTAAATATTTTAAGAGTTTTATTTAGAAATTTTTGCCGTTCGATAATCTACCCTCGGAAGTTTAGCTATCGAGTAAGGAAGTGGTGCATCATCAGGAATTGGATCGATAT
>JBHLNY010000385.1:0-2827 GCA_048941065.1 Promethearchaeota archaeon | reverse complement strand
TGAGTAGTGAGTTAAACCAATATTATTTAGAATTGTGATTTTTTCTATAACCTTATTAGAACCTTCAGCAGCTTCTAAAGCTTTTTTCAGCCAAAGTATTGCCTTTTGATAATCTCTTTGAGATTTATAAACCATACCAATGTTATTAAGGGTCATTGAATTACCTTCAAGAGTCCCTAATTCTAGCGCTCTTTCATAATTATCTAATGCTCTTTTAGGATCGCCCTTATCTAGGTAAATTAAGCCATTATTGTTAAGAAATGATGATTCTACATCGATGTCTTCTGCTTGCTTTGCTAGCTTTAGTCCTACCTCTCCTACTCTAAGAGCTTCATCTGGTTGAGCTAATCTATAGTACAATTCCCAAGTGAATAATAACTTACTAATCTCATCAATAGGTTTTAGGACTTCATGAAACCAACTTTCATAATCAAATTCAATTGGAGAAATTTCACTGAAATTAGGTTGATCCACTTCATTAAGTAATAGTTCCCAAAGGAATTTTCGAACAAATGTAGCAGTGTTTACATTGATTTGAAATATTTTAATTGGATGGTTATAAGAAGCTGCATCATGATGTAAATCTCTCAGCAATGAAGTAACCCCATCGAAATCTCCTACATTACCTTCAGAAATTGCTTCAATATTAATAATTTCTGGAACTTCATTAGATGTATGATTTACCCAAATTATTTTAGAGATATTTTGCAATTCTTTTAAAGTTGGACTAATATCAAAATCATCACTCCCAGAATATCCCATTACAAATAAAGTTCTTTTTTCAAGGAGGTTAACCAGTGCGGGCTTTTTATAATCTTCTATAGCAAACGTCTTCTCATCCCGGTCCCTCCCTAAAGCAGATATGGTTGTAATTAAAGAATCTCGTGTATCTTCATTAGTTATAATATTCTTTTTAGATCCATGGATTTTATAAATGGGAAATCTCCCTTCTTTTACTATAGTATTGGGATCAGCATAATTCATAAAATCATTACGAGTAATGATAGGTAATATTTTCATTTTATCTTCTAAAATATTTAGCAATGCAAATTCTATAAGGTAATCAAAATTAGTTGTAATTAATTGATGTCCCTTTCTAATACTATGAGCTAGACAATAGTGATGAATATTCGGCTGAGTAAATTTTTCAAAAAAATCTATTATTTTTAATTCTTTGTCAAAATATTTTTGAATGAATTCTACCACCGTTTCATATCTTAGATCCTGTAAGGATAAGATTTTATTAACTTCCTGGTCTGTTACACATAATTTCACAAGAGTCTTCACTATTTCAACTGCTGATTTAAGACAGGAAGGAGGTTCTATTGAAATCCCAGCTCCGACTAAAAAGGTGAATTTTTCATTCGGAAGGATAATATCCTTTAATTCCTGAAGAACCATGATTGTTCAAAAATAGAATGTAGTTAATTAATATAAACTAATTAAATTCAATAAGAAGTCATACAATAAATATTCTGATTTTTATCTCTAAGAGTCAATGAATCAAAGGGATATTTTTTATATTAAAAACCATTTCTTTTTATTTAATGAACTTAGCCGCAATAGTGTTATATTTAGTTTTATTTGCGATTTTGATGGCTTTTTTTTCTCAAGATAAGTTTGATTATTTTCCTATAGCTTTAATCATAGGAGCTATCGCAATAGTTTCAATGTTAACGCTAGGGATTGAAGAGAACGAAATTATTGGATTTATCAATTTTAACACGTTAATCTTTATATTTGGGATGCAGATAATTATCTATTTTGCAGTTGATGACCGAGTTTTAGAATATATCGCGATCAAATTGATTCATATCACGAAAGGGAATAACCGGTTATTTTTCTACATGATATGCCTGTTTACAGGCATTATAGTTGCCTTTATCGAGGATTTAACCCTTTCATTGATATTAGTGCCATTAATCTTCAGGACATGCCGGATTTTAGAGATTCGTGCTGGTACTTACATGATGGGTATGACCATTACTATAAATATCGGTGCCATACTCACGCCTGTCTCGAGTTTAAAAAATTTGATAATTGGTCAGGAATTTGGGTGGAGTTTTGCAGAATATTTTGCTAATATGGGTATTCTATTTTTAATAACATTACTATCCACCATCTTCTTGATGGATCGGTTTATATTGAAAAAAGAAGAAAAACCTACTGAAAAAAATAAGAAGATCCTACTTGAAATGCTAGATCCGGGAATTGTTATCCAGAATAGAAAGTATTTTTTAATGACAATTATCATTGTTATAGCCACTTTCATTTTCATGATCCTAGGATTCGGACCTGCTCTTGTCGCAATCATATCTGCAGCTATTCTTCTTCTTATTCACTATAAGACTTCTAAATTCTCGGATATTAAAGGCGATATTGAATGGAAAATCATCATAACATTTGCGATCTTATTCATTCTTTCGAACTCTTTAGCAAGATTTGGCTTTACAGAATTGATCTCTACGAGTTTGTTAGATTTGTCAAATAATAACATTTATCTTGCTGTAATAATAACATTAAGTGTCTCTTCCCTCCTTTCTGCATTCCTTGCGGGTACACCTGTTACCATCATCCTACTCCCGATTATTGCTGCAATTGTAGGAGAAGGGTTCTTTCCTAACCCGATCATCATCGCTTTCATAGGCGGTGTTAATATGGCAGGAAATTTCTTACCTCAAGGCTCTGCCTGTGATCTTCTCACCCTTTCAATAGCAAAAAAATATATGGTAGTGAATTTGGATTATAAACGCTTATTAAAAAACGGCGCATTATTCGCAACGATGCACTTCGCCACTATTTTGGGATATACTATGATTTACACTTT
>JBHLNY010000384.1:0-2835 GCA_048941065.1 Promethearchaeota archaeon | reverse complement strand
CGGCGGCATCACCTTGCGAATTTGCAACTGGGTGATCAGCGCGCCGATGGCCGCAGCGAAGACGATCAGGCCGATCAACCCCTTGACGAAGAGCAGCGCATTCACGTTTGCCTCCTTAATCATCCAGACTCTACCTTGCCAAACTCTCCGGCACCACCTGCATTATTCCCACACCAGCGCCAGTCGGCTGCGCGTGACGCCGTCCAGGGACGTGAAGAGCAGGGTCTGGCCATCGAGCACCACCAGGTCGGCGTGGCCCAGGCCGATGTTGCCGGGCAGGTCAATCAGGAACGGCTTGGCGCAATCGACAAAGGCACCGGCTTGGATACCAGGCTGCAAGACGCCTCTATCTGGCGCTCGCCGTCGGCGTTCGGGTCAGGTAGCAGTTTAGCATTAAAGTTGAGATTGTCAAGCAGGCCCCGTTTAGCCTCAAAGTCGGCGGCGTCCAGGTCGGCCCGCAGGCTCGCCGCCAGTTTCTTGATCGCGGCCACCTCATCGGGCAATAGCTTCCCCATCCCTATTTCAGCCTCTAGCCGGGCGCTTTCGTCGCGTAGGGCATCCAGCTTCTTGCCCGCGTTGCGTAACTCTGCCTTGAGTGATTCTGCTACCACATCATTTTCGGCCTCGGCGTAGGCCGTCGCCAGGCGCTTGATCTGGCCTTCCACCTTGTCTATCAGGCCCCGGACCGTCGCCAGCCGGTCCCGTTTGGGCGATAGCTCAAGCTCGCTTTGCTCCATCATGTCCGCCAGGCCCGCTTCCAGGTGGGCGTCGTCGGCCAGTAGATTGTATAGCCACTCCCATACCAGGGCGTCTACGATGTCCCCCTGTACTGAGCGCTCGCGGCATTCGTGCATATCGCGCCGGTCTCCAGTCTGGCATACGTAGTAGACATATAGCCGGCCCCTGGCGTTGCGCACCACGTGCCCGCGCATGGCCCGGCCGCAGGAACAGCATAGATACCCCCCGGCGAGCAGGTAGTGATACTTGCGATTGCGCCGCGCTTGCTGGCCGTTGCGCTTGCGCCGCTCTTGGGCCGCGTCCCACACCTCACGGTCGATGATTGCCAGGTGAGGCAAGTCTATCACCACGTCACTATACCGAAACTTGCCAATGTAGGCCGGGTTCATCAGGATATAGCGGATCGTCTCTTGGCTCAAGCCGGGCTGGTTCCCCTGGCGCTACGGCCCGGCCGGGGTATCCGCTCGGCCGTCAGCGCCACGGCGATACCCCTGGTGTCTGCCCGGTCGTAGCCGTCCTGCCCCAGATACATGGCGTATATGCGGCGCACCACGGCGGCTTCGGTTTCGTCTATCTCTAGATAGGTATCCCGGCCCACGCCCACCTTGCGATAGCCGTAAGGTGGGGTTGCGCCTACCCACTTCCCGGACCGGGCCTTTGCCAGCTTGCCGCGTATGCTGCGCTCCCGAATCTTGCGCCGCTCGTCGGCGGCGGCGTGGGCTTTGATGTAGCCCACCAAGTTCCCTTCCATCGTGTAGGGGTCCAACCCGTCGTCGGAGTAGTGAAGCTCACAGTCCCGCTCGTATAGGTAGGACTTGAGTAACAGATACTCGATCACCTTTTCGTCGCGGGCCGTGCGGTCGTGGGTATAGAGAACCACGGCGTCGATGCTGTCCCGGTCCACCAGGTCGTAAAGCCCCCGGCCTCCCGGCCTCTCGGCGATGGAGATCGCGCCGCTGCAATCGTCGGACAGTTCCGCCACCACGTCAAAGCCTTGCGCCTGGGCATAGCACCGACAACCCTCTAACTGGGTCGGTAGGCTGTAGCCGTATTTGGCTTGATCGTCTGAGGAAACTCGGGCATACAGCACCGCTTTCTTGCTCATTGCTTCGCCTCGCTTCTTCGGGTATAATACCCCTGGCAGCCCCGGTCCCCGCTGGCGGCAAGAGCCGGGGCCGCCGCTCCCGGGGCTGGTGTGCCAACACCAGCCCCTCTTGTGTTAGGCTTGCACCGTCTCCCCCACTACCTGGTCACCGCCGCCCTCGGGCAAGTGCGGAAGCGCCGAAAGCACCAGCGCCGCACTCAGTTGGGCGTCCAGGAACAGGTATTCGGGGGTCGTCAGCACCGGCGGAGCCACGTCGCGCAGGCCCTCCAGCCGCCGATGGGCACTCCGGATCATGCTGTTGGCCCGATCATACCGCTGGTGCCCCTTCATCATTTCCAGAACCTTGAGACACGTCCCGGCCAGGTAGAGGTCCATCGTGTCCGCCACCGCCTGGTCAACGACGCCCGCCGGGTGCACCACCTCGAATGTTACGTCAAAGGTTGGCACCGCATAAGCCGCCAGGACAAAGCGCCCGGTCGCCTCTTTCCAGGACACGTTGACCGGCCCCAGTTGCACGTCAGTCAGTCGGCCAACCGTGCCCGCCAGATACCGCGCCACCAGATCCCGCGAGACGCCCGGAGCCGTGCGGCCCTGCGCGTCCAGCACCACCGGTGGACGGTAGAGGGCCACCACGTTGCCCTTGACCTGGGCGTCATGTGCCGGCGTCCCGGTGTGGGGCACGTCCACCACCACGGGCACCGTCCGCTCTTTACCTTTGCTTTTGCCTCGTCCTAACAATCGCATGGTTACACCTCCTGTCTGTGTGTTGTGCTGAGTTATTCAGTCTATCTTTACCGCGCCGGTGATCACTGCCCACCAGCTAGCCAGATGCCCGCGCAGATCGGCACATTCCCACGCATCGACCAGCGTTGCCGCCAATTCGCGCAGTGCCTCACGCCAGCCCATCGCTACTGTGAAAAGCATCATCATGGGTTCACCTCCTTTCTGCAAATGCTTGACCACCTCGCTGACTGTCACACTCCCGCTAGTAT
>JBHLNY010000093.1:0-11381 GCA_048941065.1 Promethearchaeota archaeon | reverse complement strand
TTATCTAATTCTTTAATTAATTTCTTCTCTTTTTTTTGCTCTGAAGTATCTGTAACAAATAATATATTTTTTTTTTTCTTAAGATAGAGTGTTTTATCACTAATTACAAAACTTGAAATAGAATCTTCAAATAATCCTTTTTCAGCAAATGTATTTAGAGATGAAATTACAGCCCCAAAAAGTTGTTCATCAATAATAGGATCATATTTTCGATGAAATATAACAGATCCAGTAGTTGTTAATATCCAAATGTTTTGTAATATTTTAACCATAATTCAAATTCATTGATTTATTGTTAATTAATTTTAAGCCCTTTAATTTGTTAATTTATCATTTTTTAAATAATTTGGTACAATCAATATTGATTAGCTACTTAATGTACTTTTAGATACAGAAACAATATTAGTCTCTTCATCAAGATCAATAATTTGTTTCAAAGCCATTTGTTTAATAGTTCTAACAGCTAAAATTGGAGGTATATCAATTGTATTCTTTAGATCATCGAGATTACATTGCTTTTTTTCTATCAAAGTTGTAATAATATCTAATTCAGGAATTTTTTCTTCAGAGTGATCAATTAAAAATGATGTAAAGAAATTATCTTTCTTAAACTTAATAATTTCCTGTTTTTCATTATCTAACTTTATAGACCAGCTAAATTTTAGTTCTTCAAATTTATTTGAACATTCTTTTTTGAATTCTTCTATTTTGTTAATATGATCTTCCTTTATTGATTCTACTTTCTTGGACATCTCTAATAATAACTCTTTTTTTTTTTCTTCATTATCATTCCTTTTTTGCTCAAGAACACCTTTCTCAGATTCTTTTGCAGATATGTTTGATTTCAAACTTTGCAGCTCTATTTTATGATTCTCTAATTCTTCCCTAGTTTTAATTAAATCTGCATCAAGATGTTCTAAAGATTTTCTCGAGTCATTAATTTTTAATTCTAGACCTTCAATTTCATCTATCGTGGTTTTAAATTTCTTATTTATATCCTCATAATGAATTCTTAATTTAAACAGTTCAGAATTTAAATCACGCAATTCATCTTCTAATTTAACACTTTCATTTTGCTCATCTTTTAGCCTTGTTAAAATTTTTTTGAGATTCTCTAAAATTTTTTCACTACTATTTTGAAATGATTTATCGTTTTCTCCTTTACTTGAAATTAGAAATAATTGTTTAATTATTTTCTCTGAGAATTGTTCAACTAAATTGATGTATATACTCATTATTTAAATTCAACCTCCTTTTTTAAAGTGATTAATCCAGATTTCTCATCAAAATTAATTGGTCCAGCTAATTCCATCATTTTATTAAGAATCTTTATTATATTTTTAGGATCCATTTTTATTTGTTGAGAAATGAAATTCAACTCTAAAGACTTATCTTTTTCCAAAGAATTGATGAATTTATACAATTCAGTACTTATAAAACCATTTTGCACTAATAATTTCATGGCATTAATTTTAATTTTAATTGGAGTGAACTTTTTTAAGAGATCATCATATTCTTGTTTACACTCGGTTTCCAGTTCTACTAATTCTTTCTCAAATCCATTTTTTAATTTTTTCAGTTCTTGGTCATTTTCAGTTTTTATTTTATTTAAATCTTGATTATGTTTTTCTTCTAGTTTTGATAATTCTTGGATTTTTTCTTCTACTTTTTTCCAAGAGTCATGAAGATCAGATTCTAATTCATTTAAATGTTTACTCTGATCATCATATTCTTTTTTTAAATTAGTTAAGTTTTCCTTAATGTCTTTTAGTTCTTTCCTTTTACTCTCTAATTTCTCGTGAACCTCTTGATATTCATTAGATAATTCATTCAATCGTGGTTCTATTTTTGGTATCTCTTTAGTAGCTTGAAAGATTTTACTATTTATTGCATCAATTTCATTTTTGTTTGATTTAATTTGCTCAATATTATTATTTTTTTCTCTATTGTAGCTTTCTATGGCATTAAATATTTCACTCGGTTCGGCATCCAATTTAAGATTAGTATCTTTAACTTTTTCATTTATTTCTTTAATAAAGCCAAAAATTTCTTTTAAAGCTGGTATTATATCAATTATTTGAGACATGATGATAGTTTATTTAAAATTTAAATTAGCATTCTAATAATATAGAAAAGCGCTATTATTAAAATCTTCTTATTTCAGAAAGAAGTTCGTATTAAATTTATTAATTATTTATCAATTTTGATGTAAATATAAAAAATAATATAAATTTTAGATGTAATATCAAATCTTTAGGGGATTAATTTCCATAAACAATATTGCTCAAATAAAATACCCATATTACTAATTCGATATAACTTTTTACCCATCTCTGTTTCACTCATAAGGAATTTTGCTTTACCTTGGTTTCTTATGTTTCTGATGATTCTAATTATTCTTATATGTGGTAGACTGAAGGGTGAAATTCTTTTAGTAATTCCAATCTCATCAGTAGTCATCCATCCTTTATCTTCATCTTTATTTAAATATAATGTATGAATTATTTTACTTTGTTCGTCATTTAATTGAGTTGCTATTTGATCTAAGTCATTTTTATCTCTTATAAAAATTTGGGGGATTTCATTTTTAGTAAATAATGAATTAATGTCAATAACTCCCTCTTTTTTTATTTCACCAATTTTACATTGATCACATGTAAAATTTAGATCTTTTAAACCAAGTTCACTTGTAATTGGCCAAATTTTGCCACATTCAATATTTTGGCATTTGTAAAACTCATGTTCTTGTAACCTATCAACTAATTTAGATGTAATATCATATTTATTGCTAAATTCCACCCAAGGATCAATAATTTTATTTAAATTAAAATCTATATCATTTTTTGCGTAAATCCCATAATAAAAGCAATACAATCCTTGGAAACTTTTATGCTCTCCTTGCCAATTGAAAATTATTTTCTGTTCACTTAAAGGCTGAATATCAATTTTAAATAAAAATCCCAGCATTTCTAATCTATTTAATAGATTCAATTGTTCTTGAATTAAAAAATTGTCAATAGCAAAACAACTAGAATGGTTATCTTTAAAATTTACCTTTAAAATTTCTACTAGGAAGTCTATAATCACTTTATCCATGATAATTTCTTTTTCAGAAAAAAAGTCGTTTGATTTCTCTTTCTTTAGGAGAGATCGGAAATAATCCTTATATAAATATTCTTCAAAAATAAATATCGAAGCTTTTTTTATATCATTTATACTTAATTTCCTTTTCAATTGCAAAGATAGAAGACATATAGGGTTGCTTAGTATCAATCCCATTAATCTTGGAATATTCATACAAGCAAAAAATAAGTGTTTTAAGAAAAGTGGTTTTTCATCAAAAATTATGTCTAAACTTCTCTCATCCTTAAAAATTTGAGGTAATACATTTTTAAGTCTTTTAAGTAATATCTGAGTCAGTATATCAATACATTTTTCTATTTTTTCTTTAAATGAACCTCCTGAATATAAGTTATACCAATCTAAATCAATAATTTGATAATCTTGGTTAATTTTTAATGAACTTGAATAATAGAGGTTTGGATAGCATGCAATACAAAAACAGATATCCTGAACACTCTTAAATATAGGCTCTATAAAGTTCTCTATTATTATTTTTTGGTTAAGAATGGAAATTTCTGAAAAATCATCTAAGAGAAAGTGAATATAATTTAAAGGGTATTCTTTCAACGATTTAAGTTTATTGAGTATTTCTTTAAATATATCTAAATTAAAAATTAATTTCCAATCTATAGAGTATTTCTCATTCTTTTCCAATTCATTTAGTAATATATCATTTTGAACATGGAATGATATTTGCTTTATACAATCCTTTAATTTAATGTAGAAATTTTTTATCTCTTCTTCAATATCCATGGAAATAAATGTTTTTCTACCTTCAATCTTTTTTATTCCATCGCCAATTATATTTTCAACTTTTTTAAAGATATTATAGTCAATAATCCCTAATTCTCTGAGTTCTTCATAAGCAAGTTCTATTTGTCTTAAAAATTCTATGTTCATTATTTTAAATAATTGATTTAATTCTTCTATTTTATCTTCTGAGGTATCTGTTTTATCAATAATATTTGAAAAAAGACTTTTCATCTCTACATATACAGGCAATACCATTTTTTCTTCTTTTAGATAATCTAAATCTTTCTTTATAAAAAAAGATTCAAAACATTCAATTCTTACTCTATTAAGAAGGGTGGTTTTCCCTGCACCTCTTCTCCCAATTAAATAATTTATTTTTCTCTCTGATCTTGTTTGAAAAAGAGCTTCTACACAACTAGAGTGTGGAATGATGTCAGTATAAACCATTTTTTGTTTTACTAAATCATCATAATTTTCTCTCTCTTTAGATTTATACCTTGAAATATCTTTAAAGACATCTATTATTTTCTCAATTTGATCGTCAGTCAAAACTTTTAAGGTCATTAATTTCCTCACTGATTATAAAAATGTTTTAAAATATATATTTTGCCAATAAAGAATTTCTATTAAATTTATTCATATAAAGATAATGTACTTATAGTTATTTCATTTTCTTATTTACTTAATTGTTGATTAATGGGAACAAAACTAATATTTAAGCAAAGGTGTACCGTAATTTAATCTTTATAAAAATAATATAAAAAAAAAATACTAAAATTATAGATCTGCCATTTTAAAATAGAGAGCAATTTTATCCTTGAATTTATCAAAAAATGAAGTATCACCATCCCAAGTATTAATATCATCAAGACTAAACATATCATCAAAAATATCTGCTATTAATCTACAAATTTTTTGAATTTTTTTGTCTTTTACTTCTATAGGTGATTTACAAGCTAAAATAACCTCATTTTGGACACATGATGTAAAAGTATACTTATCATTTCCTACATTAATAGATTTTAATTGACCTTTGGATATTTCCCTTACAAAAGTTTTTATAGCAGAAATAAAGCTACCTAACATTGATTTATCTACGCTGCCAATTCTAGCAAAATCCACAATAGGAATTCCATCTTTTGAAAAGATCCATATTTCATCAAGTAGAGACGGCATATCTATTAAATATGATTATTTTTCTTTTTTGGATACAGGTTCTAATAAAATCAATTTATAAGTTTTAAAGCTAAGGTTAATAACTATTAATACAAAGAGAGCACCAAAAATATATACGATAGCGGTCATAATAGCAATAATATCTGGCATATTAAAAGCTAAGAATATGATATTAAACACATAACCGAACAGAAATAAAATTATTAACAGTTGTATAATTATCCATTTTTTGTTAATTTTAGTTCCGGGAAATAATCCTTTTATTTTAGTAATAATGAATAAACTAATTAAAAAGAACGCAGCGCCACAAATTGAACATATAAAACTAAAAATAAAGATAATTGGTTCCATTAAGATTCTACCTTTATTACGATTTTTTTATAATTTAATTACTTAATTATTCTTTTTGATAAATTTAAAATTTTTTAATTAATAGATGATAGAACAATCATTTAATACTAAAAAAGGTTAAATTAAGTTTATTATATACTTAAGCTTTAGTATATTTCTTCAAAAATTCAACTTTTTTCATTAATATTTTTGCTTTTTCAGATGCATTCAATCCAATCTCATCTAAAATATTTAATGAATATTTAGCATATTCTAATGATTTAAAATATTCATTTTGCATATAGTAAACTCCTGCCATATTATTGAGCAGATCTGCTTTAAATTCTAACTGATCCAATTGATCTACTAAATCAAATGCTTCCTGAAAAAATTTTATAGCTTCACTATAATTCCCAAGAAAATAATAAGATTTACCAATATTATTAATCTGAATTGCTTTTACTTCTTGATTATTCAATAATTCAGCAACTTGGAGGGCCTCTTTAAAGTTTTCTAAAGCTTCATAATATCTTTTAAGGTTATAATTTATATTTCCTAACTTGTTGAGATACCAAACTTCCTCTTCTAAATTCCCTATTTGTTCATTTATTTGACAAGCAATCTCTAAAAATCTTAATGCTTGAGAATAATTCTCTAAGTTATAATTGCACGTTCCTAAATTGTTAAGGCTGATAACTCTACTTTCTAAATCATTTACTTGGTTTAATATACTATAAGATAGTTCAAATAATTTCAATGCTTCTGTATAATTATTTTGTTTAAAATAAATGATTGCAATGTTGTTAAGATAAGAAGCTTTATTCTCTAAATCATCTAATTTTTCAGCAATTTCAACTGCTTCTTCATATCTATTTAAAGCATTTACATAATCTTTTTGCTCTTCATAAATTTCTATTATATTATTAAGAAGTAGAAGTTGACCAGGTAGGTCGTGTAATTGCTTAGAGATTTTTAAGCCCTCCTCAAAAAAATGTAATGAATTATGATATTGTTTTTGATTCTTGTAAATATTACCAATTTTATAATAATAGATACATTTATTTTTTAATTTTCCTAAAGTATCTGCAAGATCAAAAGCTTCAAGATAATACTTTAAAGCTTCTTCATTATTATTCATTTTCTTATATAAATCACCAATATTACTATAACCTGACATTTTTGCCTTTAAATCATTTAGCTCAATCGATAAATTTATAGCTTCTTCGAATTTTGATAAAGCTTTCAAGTAATCTTCTTTTTTTAAATAAACTTCACCAAAATTTTTCAAAATAGAAATAATTAGTGATTTATACTCTTGTTGATTGGCTATAAGAAATGCTTGTTCGAATTTTTTTAACGCTCGATCAAATGATTTTTGTTTAAGATAAATATAACCTATTTTATTTAGTGTTTTTGTTTTTACTAACAGATCATCAAATTTTTCAGCAATTTGAACTATTTTTTCAAGAGTTTTAAGTGCTAAAGAATACTTTTTTTGAAAAAGATAAATCTTTCCAATTTGTTTAAGAAATTTAATTTGATTCTCAAAGTCTCCACGTTTCTTCTCAATAGTTTGAGCTTCTTTAAAAATCTTTAAAGCTTCTTTATAAAATCTTTGCTTTTTGTAAATAAATCCTATTCTAGAAAGGCATTTTCCTTTATTTTGAAGATCCTCTAATTCTTCATAAAATTTGAGTTCTTGCTTGTAGATCTTTAATGCCTCAACATAATTTCTTTCCTTTTCTTTTATTGATCCGATTCTTGAAAGAATGAATGCTGCTTTTACGAGATCATCCATATCCTCTGAAATTTGAATTCCTACGAGATAATAATCGATTGCTTTTTTATACATTTCCTCTTTTTCATAGATCAACCCAATCTCAGTAATTATTTCTAATTTAAAAGAAATTTTTCCTAATTCTTCAATTAGTTGTAAGAGTTCCTCTCCACATTTTATTGCTTCATCAAACAATTCAGAAATAATATAAATTTTAAATAAAATTAACTTTTTCATAAAATAATCTGGGGATTTTAAATGGAACTTCATCCATAGTTTTAAATCTGCTGGATAAATATCTAGATCTATTTCTTTCTTATAGCTTGTTAAATTTTCCAAAAATTTAGCTACATTCGCATTAATTATATAAATTTTTGTCTTTTGATTTTTATTTTTAATTTCTAAAAGAAAATCATATAAATTATCATTTTGTGTCGCGAGATAACTCTTTTCATCAATTAATTCATATATTTGATTTTCATTATTATTTTCGATATGGTTTATCCAGAAGATATTTTCTATTTTCTCAAGAACTTTCAATGTAGGAACAATATCAAAATCATTCCTACCTGAATAACCAATTACAATTACAGAGCTTTTATTTAATACTTTTTTTAAGAGGGATCGTTTATAAGGTTCTAATTGAAATAAATTTAGCTTATTCATATTTGAACCTATCTTTTGAATCGTTTTTATTAAAGCATCCCTTGTATCTACATCATTTATAATATTTTTAGGTGAACCGTGTAATTTAAATAAACACATCTTCTGTTTTTTGAAAATTAAATCTTCATATTTTTCATAATCATTTTTTGTAATAATAGGAATTATATCCTTTTTCGAAACATCAGATTGGATTAAAGCATGTTCAATTAAATTATCGAAATTTGTTGTTAAAACATAATGACCATTCTTTATCATACTAGCTAGAAAAAAATGCAAATAATTTGGCTTAGTGTTTGAATCGTAAAAATCAATTATTTTTAAGTCTGGATCAAGATAACTGTGAGCTAAATCGAGTAACGTTTCAACATTTACATTAGTAAATTTTCTTATTTGTTCACTTTCTAAATTGCCAACTAAAAATTTAAGGAGATTAATGAACAGTTCATAGCCATCCGGTAATAAAGATGGAGCTGCTTTAGAACAACCTGCACCGACTAGAAAAACTAGTTTATCATCACTTTCCATTAAAGTTTTTAATATTTGACTAATACTATCCATTTTCATTAAACAAGCATCCAATTTTATAAATAATAAAACTAATTCTATAAATAATTTTCCACTTAGGTTTTCTAATTGTAGGGAAAAATTTATACAATTTATTCAATAACTTAAAAGAAGTGAGTAGTTACAATTATTTTTTTAAGATTTTCAAAATTTAAATTTATATAAGATATAATAAATGGATATTTCGATAAATCAAGATGAGAATTTTCGTTTGTATAAAACAAGTACCTGGTGTTTCAGAAGTAAAAATCGACCCTAACACAAATACTCTTGTAAGGGAAGGTGTTGAATCGATAATTAATCCCACAGATAGAAATGCAATTGAATTAGCTTTAAAATTAAAAGAAAAGCATGGAGTTGAAGTTATAGTTTTAAGTATGGGGCCCCCTCAAGCAGAAGAAGCATTACGTGAAGCTATAGCAATGGGTGCTGATAAAGGTTTTTTATTAACCGATAGAGCTTTTGCTGGGGCGGATACATTAGCTACATCTTATACTTTATCTCTTGCAATAAAAAAAGTTTTAGAAGAAGATAATCCTGAAGAAAAATATCTTGTTATATGCGGTGCTCAAGCGATAGATGGAGATACTGGTCAGGTACCTCCTGAATTAGCAGAGGAACTAGGAATTCCACAAATTACATATGTACAAAATATTGAATTGAATGGGGATAAAATAGTTGTTGAACGGGCATTTAGAATTACTGAGATTGTAATTATTGAAACCCAATTACCAGCGTTGATTTCTGTTTATAAAGATATAAATAAACCTAGGTATCCATCTATGGCCGGAATTATGAAAGCTCATGAAAAAACGAGAGTAAAAAAGCTTAATGCCAATTTATTAAACGCAGATGAGTCGAAAATAGGTTTAAATGGTTCTATGACCGAAGTTTGGAAAATTTTCACTCCTAAAATAAAGGGAGATCATATCATTTTAGAAGGGACTACTGAAGAAATTGTTCAAAAGTTATGTCAGAATTTAAAGGATGATAAAATATTTTAAGAGGATTATTTAATTGAGTATTATTGTTGATGATGAACTATGTACTGGTTGTGCTGCTTGCGTAGAAAGTTGTCCCTATGGAGCAATTGAATTAGATGATAATATAGCAAAAATTTTACCAAATTGTAATTTATGTGCTGCTTGCATTGAAATTTGTCCTATAGAGGCAATTACCCTAGAACGGGGGGAATATCCTGCTAAAAAAGCTGATATTTCCCAATATAAGGGAGTGTGGGTCATTGCAGAACATTACAAGAATAGAATCCATCCCGTAGCTTTCCAATTATTAGGAAAAGGACGAGAATTAGCAGATTTATTAGAAGTAAACTTAACACTTGTGATATTAGGAGCTAATTTCGATGAAAAGTTAGAAGAATTTAGCCAATATGGGATGGACAATATAATTTATATTAAATCACCAATATTGAAAGATTATTATTCAGATTTATATGTAAAAGCGATTACAGAATTAGTATTAAACAATAAACCTGAAATTATATTAATTGGTGCAACTCCTACAGGAAGAGACTTTGCTCCTAGAGTAGCAAAAAGACTTAATGCAGGTTTAACAGCAGATTGTACAGGATTAGAAATAGATCCTGAAACTAAAAATTTACTACAAACACGCCCAACTTACGGAGGAAATATAATGGCTACCATTAGAACACCTTTTAGTAGACCACAAATGGCTACTGTAAGACCTGGTATTTTTAAAAAACCAGAAAATGAAAAAAAAAATGTAAAAATTCGTAAGATTGATTACGAATTCAATGAAAAAGATTCTGTTTCAAAGATAGTGAAAGTTATAAATAAAGAAAAAACTCTTGTAAATCTTGAAGATGCAGAAATTATAGTAGCTGGGGGGCGTGGAGTTGGCTCAAAAGAAAATTTCAAAATTATCAAAGATTTAGCAGAAGTATTAGATGCTGAATTGGGAGGATCTAGAATAACTGTTGAGTTAAATTGGCTTGAACCAGATAGACAAATTGGTCAGACTGGTAAAACTGTATCTCCTAAATTATATATTGCTTGTGGTATTTCTGGAGCGATACAGCATTTAGTAGGAATGCAAAATTCTGAGATTATAGTAGCGATTAATAAAGATCCAAATGCACCAATATTTAATATAGCTCATTATGGAATAGTCGGAGATCTTCATCAGATTATACCAGTACTTATAGAAGAAGTGAAAAAAATGAAATCTGAAGATTAAATTGAGGAAGAAAGAGAAAAATAAAGGATTTTTATTACACCTTATTCGATAAGGATTTCTATTTTAAAGCCATAAACAGGTTTTCTTTTCCCTTATTTAGAATATTTTTAATAACATTTTCTTTAATATTTAAATATTTATTTACTAATTAGAATTAAATATTATTCTAAGTAAATTTAAAGGAATAAGATTATCGAAATTAATAAAATTGAAAAAAAGGAAAGGAGTATTGGAATGTAAGTTACCAAAATTTTCGTGGAGGAATAATTATGGCTTTTTAAAAGAACATTCCACTCCTTAGAAAAAAATTAATTTTTTCTAGTACTATTATAGTTAAACATCTTAATAAATGTTTCGTCAATTTAATGAACGCTCTATTTGATTATTCTGTAAATATAATAGATATGATACTATTTTGCGATTAGGGATTTATAGTCTCTCTAATAGACCCTTATTTTAAAAATAAAAGCTAAAAGAGCTCATAAATTTAATTAAAAAAAAAAATTTATTTTAAAAAATATCAATTAAAAATCAATTTTTTTTGAAAATATAATCCGAATTTGTACACAAATTTTTGATCAATACGATACTTATATGAACAAAATGAAATTTTATTAAAATCTTAATAAGCTTCAAATTGTCTTAAATTATTCAATACGATGGATTCCCAATATTTAGTAGCAAAAATTCATTACTTGTAAAAAAAGATTACTTGAAACATTCCATATTTTAAGATTTTTATTCTTTATAAATTTTTTCTTAAAAGATTATTATA
>JBHLNY010000092.1:0-11386 GCA_048941065.1 Promethearchaeota archaeon | reverse complement strand
TTAATAGCAAAAGAATTTAATTTAAAAGAAGATATTAATAAAATCTCACAAAAAATCTTTGATTTAGAAATTAAATCTAAACAAATAGAATTGAATTTTAATATTGAAATGGGTGAGAATGCTGAAAAAAATGGGGATTTTATTAATAGCATTAATTATTATCAAAAAGCTTTGAAAATTCTTGAAGGCTTTCTTGTTTATAATTTCATTGATCCTCGTATTAAGAAATTTAAGAAAAAAATATTGAAACTCAGATCAGAAATTTAATAAACCTTTTCAAGATTCATCAAGATCAAAATTAAAAGGTCTAGCGCCATGGGAAAGCTTCTCATATATAGGAACATCAGCACTATAAAATCCTGAATCGAGTAGTTTTAATATATCAAGTATTTTTGGAGATATTTTATTAAAATATTCAAGAATTTTTTCAACAAAAATATAGAACTTTCCATATGAAATTTTATACTCTCTAAACTCTTTATAGTTCAAATGAAGGATAATTGTGTTTGCGAATTGTTCTTTCATTCCTTTTGGTAATTCATCAAAAATCTGGAGAACAAATGATTTGTCATACACTAAATCAATGAATATTACAATTTCTATTAAATTTTTTATCTGTGTAAAGTTAACCTGTATCTTATTAATTCCATAATCTTCTAGCAGATTTTTTGCATTATTGGTTAAATCAGAAATAAGCTCTTCCAATATGCATTCTCTCTCCTCTTTATTTAAATAATTTAAATAACCATTATAAAGTAAATATTGTAAAGTGTTTAATCCCCCTTCTTCAAATCTTTTTGCGATCTCTTCCTTAAATACCTTTTTTGCAGAAAGATCTCCTGCTTCAGTTAATTTTTTCAATAATGGAAATGATAAATTCTTATGAATTAGACAATTCTCATAATTGTTTTCATACCAAACCTGCAGATTAGAACAATGGCCCCAAAATTGAATCTCAGGAGAGATATTAAGGTGTTTATAATTAAAATTTTCTAAAGATTTATCTAAAATATTCACAATTTCATCGATTGAAGTAATTTCTTCAAGATAATCAAAGTCATTAATAGGTATTTCCAATAAAAGGTACTTACATTGTAAGAATAGTTCATTATTTACATATATATTCGTTTTTCCCTCTTCTAATCTAAGGTCAAGAAATTTGTTTATAGTATATTTTTGCATCAAATAAATTATCAGTTAGGTTATTTTTTATTCTTTTTTCTTTATACACTCAATACAATTAACAGAAAATATTAAATTTAACAACAAAAAAATTATTATTATGGATGATATAATAAATCTACTTTATAAGAGAATTCCCTATTACAAGACATTAGGTTTTAAACTAATAGAAATTAAAAATGGGAAAGCTACTTTTAAAATTCTTCTTAGGGAAGAATTGACTCAAAATGGTATGATTCATGGGGGTGTACTAGCTTCTCTCATAGATTCTACATGCGCTTGCGCTGCATTTTCTTTAATATATCCACATGGATATGTGACCACTATAGATTTGCAAGTTCAATACCTAAAACCTGTTTCAAAAGGGTATTTAACAGCAATTGGTAAATGTATTAAAGGGGGAAGGCGTATATTCTTCTGCAAGTCAAAAATTTGGAGTGAAAAAGAAGAATTAATCTGCACGGGAAGTTCACAGGTCCTTCGTATAGATTAATTAGATTGTATAATATATTCTCCTTAAACATAGAAATTATATATATATTAATCTAACCATGACTTTCGTCATTACAAATTCTGTATAACTCTTCATAAATTTTAGAAAGTCTTGAAATTGCATTATAATCATTTTGCTGCAAATAATAAGAGATATAACCAGATAAACCTTGTGGATTTTTGATCCATTCTAGAAAGCCCTCAATTTCTGCTTTTAAATTGGGATCAATACTCACAATTTTTGGGGACACGCGAGGTGTTGTAATTTTTATAATTTCATCTTCACTTTCGCTTGATAATTCTATTTTAGCTTCAATGAATTTAGATTTTGAACCTTTTTCTATCATTGCAGCAGCTCTAGCTATAGCAGGATAAGCCATATGATACCATCCCTTTGCCTTAGGTTTTATATGTGCAATCATATATTTATCCCCATCAGGTGTAGAGGCTCCAACTAAATGTCCTTTCTTATGACGATTAGTACCAATAAAACGCTCTGGTTCCATTTGAAGGATAGAATATCTTATCTTATTCATATTCACAAATTGGGCATTTCCACTTGACCAGCTTGAAATTAGGCCATTAATATCACTTTTGACATTCCAATTATCGGTTGAATAAAGTAATTTTCCTGATCTATTTATAATTACTACTTCTGATGCATCAGAATAATGTTTTTGTAGATCCTTAACAATAGATTTATAATTAACCAAATTTATTAACCTTAGATCAATAAATGTACCAATTACTAAGTCCTCAATCATTTAAGATATATTCTTAATAATATTAAAGATTTTAGATTAAACGTATAAAAAATAATAAGCTAAAATCTTTTACTCATTTTCCTCTCAGTAAGTTTTATAAAAATGTGACCAAAAGCGTAGTAAAAAACTATTCGCTTTTTTGACTTTTATGTCAAAACTCTTTTAGGGAAACATGCTTTACGTAAATTTATGCTAAAATTTCTATTGATTGAAAAAGTTTTTTTTTGTTCTATTATTACGGAAATCAAAACTTATTGTAATTTTTATATTTTAAACCACATAGATAATATTAATATGAAAAAGACCGTTAAAATTGTCGTTTCGGGAGATGGAGGCGTGGGAAAAACTTGCTTTTTAAATCGGTTAGTTCATGATGAGTTTAACAATAACAGTGATCTGACCAGAGGGGTTGATTTTTTTTCTAAAAAAGTCTCAGTCAATGGTACTGAATATAATTTTATACTGTGGGATTTTGCGGGCCAAAATCAATTTAGAAGGTTATTAAATGACTTTGTCGATGGGTCTATAGGCGCTTTTATTTTGTTTGATTTAACACGGTTAAATACACTTGAAGCTGTTTATGAGTGGATTAAGAATCTTTCTAATTATGGAAATATACCCACCTTACTACTGGGGACAAAAAGTGATATAAAAAATTTCACTGATTATTCTTTTCTCGAAGAATATATCTCAGAAATAAGGAAATATTACAAAAATATTATTGGATATTATGAAATATCATCAAAAACGGGTTATAATATTAAAAGAGCTTTTTATTCTTTAATTGAAAATATCTCAGATTAATTTATTTTTAGTTGCCCACAAATTTAAAAAAATTTTAAGTAACTTTCACAATCCAGCCAAACTCATCTTCTATTTCTAATCTTTGAATTCCATTCAGAAGTTCATAAAGCTTTTTAGTTAATTCTCCAGGTTCTCCCTTGTTAAATACTCTCTTTTTTCCATCTAAGAATACAGATGATATTGGAGTAATAACAGCAGCAGTTCCTGTACAGAATGCTTCTGTGCAACTCTCTTCAAATAACTCTTTATAGGAAATATCTCTTTCTTCCACTTCTATTCCAAGTTTTTTTGTACAGAGTACTAAAATGGACTCTCTTGTGATACCTTCTAAAATCGTACCTGTTTTTCTTGGAGTGACTAACCTATTATTAATTAATCCAAAAAAATTAGCGGTTCCAACTTCCTCGATATATTCCATATTTATAGCATCTAAATAAAGAATTTGAGCGAAACCTTTTGCTTTCGTTTCTTTTGCAGGTAACATAGTTCCTGCATAATTACAGCACGTTTTAGCAGAACCTGTTCCTCCTGGTGCAGCTCTAGTATATTTCTTTGAAATTTCAAGATCAATTCCATTGAAACCCTCAGGGAAATAAGGTCCTACAGGTACAGTAAAAATTATTAATTTATATTCTTCAGCGGGTGCAACACCAACAATAGGTCCATTTCCAATCATTAAAGGTCTAATATATAACGCTCCACCGCTATCATATGGTGGAATATATTCTTCATTAGCTTTTACAACTTTATTAACTGCCACTATAAATTTATCAACCTCATATTCTGGCATTAGCATCCTTCTAGCACTATGATTAAATCTTTTCGCATTTTCTTCAGGGCGAAATAACACAATATCTCCGTTTATAGCTCTTAAAGCTTTCATTCCCTCGAATATCCCTTGTCCATAATTTAATACGCATGCAGCTGGAGATATTTCAAAATTTCCAAATGGTACTAATTTACCTTCATCCCATTTTCCATTCTGATAATCTGACACAAACATAGTTTTGGTTTCAAGATATCTGAAACCTAATGAATAATAATCTATATCTTTTGGATCTACCATTAACATCAACTTCTTCTTTTAAACGCTAGAATTATTATATGAAGCTTATGTTAAAAAATCTTATCAATAAAAAATGAATAAAACATAAATAAGGCAAATAAGTTTAATTATTATATTTTAAGAGGATTTAAATATAAAACTAAGAATAGTAAATAATAAATTTGATATGACATCCAAATTAAGTAATTCAGAAGAAGTTAAATTAATTATAGCGGGTTTAGATAACGCAGGTAAAACTAGTTTTTTAATTGCTTTAAGAAAAAAATATAATTTTTATGAGCGGGTTAAAAAATTAAAACCAACAATAAATATTGATTATAGTTCCTTTAATTTTTTAAATCTTTATCATATAAATCTTTGGGATATGGGCGGTCAAGCAAAATTTAAAAAAATTTATATTAATAATCCTATATATTTCGTTGACACTAATTATCTTTTCTATCTCATTGATATTCAAGATGAGTTAAGATTTGAAGAATCCATTCATTACTTATCAGATCTTTTAGATATTTTTAGGACTTTGAAATATTCCAATGAAATAATTATATGCTTTCATAAATATGACCCCAAGTTTAAAAATAGCGAAGATTTCATTGATAGAATAGAAATGATTAAAAATTTAGTTCTAACCCAGAATGAAGATTTAAAATTTAAGTTTTTTAATACAACATACTATAATATTTCTTCATTATCAAAAGCATTATCCTATTCCTTAAATAAGATGATAAATTTAGAGAAAATCAATTCCGAATTGAAAGCCATAGCAGCAAATTTTAACTGTAACCCTTTAATTTTATATACCAATGAAGGATTAATTCTTTATGATTATTATTATGATGCAATGGACACCAGAGAGTTTGAAGAGATTATAACTAGTAAAATAAATGATCATTTAGAATTTTTTCAGAGATTGGAAGATGAGGAGGTGAAAATCGATGAAAGGGTAACTTTTTCTGAAGAGTATACCGAATACGTTAAAAAATTTGATATTTTAATTAATAACAAAGTTAATACATTCTATATAGGTATTTCAACTCCTTTAAAGAACATTATAAAATTAAAAAAGGAGTTAGAAAAGTTCAAAATAAATTTAGAATCTCTTTTTACTTAATTTAAAAGAAAAAATTAAAATTTCACTAACGTTTTAATTAAATAAATTCAACTTACAATATAACTTGATTTTTGCCAGAGTCGCCTAGACTGGTCGGGCGACAGCCTGCAGAGTTGTTTACGGGAGTTCAAATCTCCCCTCTGGCTCCAATAGATTAATAGAAACTCTTTAATGAAATATGATTTTTACTAATAGAAATACCAGATTTATATACATTGGATTACTTTTTAGTATTTTTCCTTTAATTATATTTCAATTAATAAGCCTAATTTTCAAAAAATTTTTCAAAACTACATTGTTATTTGAATTATGGCACTACAAAAAGTGACTATTAAAGATATTATAGAGAAGAAAAAGAAAGGCGAAAAGATAGTTACAATAACATCTTATGATTATTCATTTGCTAAAATTGTAGATGAGAGCGATATTGATTTGATCCTTGTCGGGGATTCACTTTCGATGGTTGTACTTGGATATAGAAATACATTATCTGTTACCATGGATGAGATGATTCATCATACTAAAGCTGTTAGTCGAGCAGTATCAAATGCTCTGGTCGTTGGGGATATGCCTTTTCTTTCTTATAAAGTAGATATCAAAGAAGCAGTTAAAAATGCAGGAAGGTTTATCCAAGAAGGAGGTGCTGAAGCAGTTAAAGTGGAGGGGGGTACAGAAATTTGCCCTACAATTAAAGCTATGATTAATGCTGATATTCAAGTTATGGGTCATATAGGTCTCACACCACAAGCGATTTATAAATTTGGAGGTTTTTTAGTTCAAGGAAAAACTGTTAATACTGCAAAGAAATTAATATTAGATGCAAAAAATTTAGAAGAAACGGGCGTTTTTTCAATCGTTTTAGAAAGTATTCCTTGGCAAATTGCAAAAATAATTACAAGCGCAGTTGATATTCCAACTATTGGTATTGGAGCAGGTTTATTTTGCGACGGTCAAATTTTAGTTATCCATGATATGTTAGGAATCTTTACTGAATTTAAACCTAAATTTCTAAAATATTTTGGTGATATTGGAAACGATATACGCAAGGCTTTAGGAGACTATAAATATGAAGTAGAAAATAATATTTATCCTGGAAAAGAAAATTCATATGAATTCCCTGAACAAGATTTATATAAAATTAATGAATGGTTTAAAAATATTGATCTTGATGAAGAAGCTCATAAATTAATATAAAATAATATTTTTTTAAGGTTTAATTACTTAATATAAATTTGGAGAAATAGCTGAATTTTTGCTATTTTTCGATATAAATAAAATTATAAATTCATATTTATAGATATTATATATAAAAAATTGATTTTTAAAGAAAGTATTTAAGCATATTAATTTAAATAAGTGGACGTGCAATGGCTGAAGAATACGATTTTCTATTTAAGTCGATTGTTGTAGGAGATGGAGGTGTTGGCAAAACTGCTCTCACTCTTCGATTTTCGAAAGGTTTTTTTACAGAAGATTACAAAATGACTATAGGAGTAGATTTTCATGTAAAGACTATTACTATTGAAACCGTGGAGGGGCCAATTAAATCAAAGTTACAAATTTGGGATACAGGCGGACAAGAAAGATTTAGCTCCATAAGACCAATGTATTATCGAGGATCATTAGGAGCTTTATTAATCTTCGATCTTACCAATTCTGCTAGTTTTGAACATTTACCTCAATGGATCGAAGAAATTAGAACAAACGTGAAAAATGAGATCCCCTTATTATTAGTAGGAAATAAGAGCGATTTAGTTAATGAAAGAGTAGTTTCAATAGAAGAGATTAACAGTTTTACTAGAAATTTTAATTTGTATTACATGGAAACTTCAGCAAAGACAGGTGAGGGTGTTGGTGATTGCTTTTATATTCTAGCTTGTTTAATGATAGGATCAGGAGTACCAGATCAGTTAATATCAAAAAATATTGTTTATAGTCCTGGTCAAATTCTTGGTGTACCTTCTAAAATAGTGACTACACCAGTTTCTCTCTCAGAGCCTGAAATTGAATTTGAAGCTCCTCCAGTACCTGAACCAAGTCCCATGGAAGTCTCCAAATCAACAATTACATTCGAACCAGAACCTGAAAGTGAATTTGAAGCTCCCCCAGTCCCTGAACCAATGCGGGTAGAAAAAATTGGTCAAGCTTATATATTTGAACCTGAAAAAGAACCAGATATTGTAATTCCAGAACCAAAGTTGGGGGAAGCTATTGAAAAATCAGGTGAATTAGAATTTAAAACTCCTGATGAGATATTGTCTGAAGTAGCAGGAAAAGAACCTATTTTGAGTTCTCCTACTGAAACAACTGTATCTACTGATAGTGGGAGTTATAAGCCAAAAGCAGTACCTTTTACTTCAAATGTTCCTATTCCAGCACCACCACCAGAAGGCTTTCAAATTCCTCAGGAAATGCAACCAACAGAAGTAGCATCAAAAACAGCTGCTCCATTCCTAATTACCAAAAAGCAAGGAACATCAAAACCAACTCCAGTAGCATTTGATAGTCCTGTTGAAGCAGCACAAGTTTCACAGTCAGAATCATTAATAGATTATATGCCTGAAACTATTTTATCCAAGAAAGAAAAGAAAAAATTAGCGAAACTGAAAAAGAAAGAAGACAAGGAGAAATCGAAAATAGAGAAAGATAAAAAGGTCCAAGAAGCTAGAGAAAAGCAGGAAAAACTTATAGAGGATATGAAAAAAGCTAAGAAAGTAAAAAAAGAAAAACCAAAAAAAGAAAAGAAAGAAAAGCCAGAAGCAAAAATACCTATAGCAGTCCAACCTTCACCATTAGCATCTACAACATCAGAAAAACCTTCCCTTTTTCAAGCTTTAACTAAAAAAGCTGAAGAATCAGATTTAACTACTAGTTCCTTTGTACCCTTTATTGCAACTGGTAAAGCAAAAACCGAAGAAAGTAGTAAATTAAGAATAATCCCTAATGTAGCTGATATTAAAAGTACATCTCCTGCAACTCCAGTCATACCAATTAATCAAAAGAAAGAAAAACCACCAGCAAGTAAAGAAATAATAATTTGCAAACAATGCGGTGCAATTTTATCCTCAGATTATGCTTTCTGTAACAAATGCGGAACTAAATTATGATCTATATTTTATAGTAGCTTCATTAAGAATAAGTTAATCCATTATCTTTATACTCTTCTGGAAATTTTTTCGGAACAATTAGAAATATTAAATATTATTTCCACATATAGGGCATATACTCCACATTTTCTTGATTTTTGAATTGCAGTGAGGACAGACTTTTAAATTAGGATCAATCCTTGTTTGAGGTCTCCCAAATATTGTTATGTTATCATTTTTTCCATTTTGCGATGTCTGCTCTATTGGAGGTTTCACTGGTTCTTGGGGAATTTTAGTGGATTTTTCAACCATCTCTCTTGTAATCTGGGTTTTTGGTGGTTGGGATCTTATTTGTGATTTAAAATATTCTTGAGGTTTAATAGGCGCTTGTTTTATATTATCTTTTATAACTTTTGACTCCGGTTTTGATGGATTTTGTTGGGTTTCTTCAATTGGGGCACCCACTTTATAATAGAAATATTTACCGTTATTATTTTCAATAATTCTTTCTCCATCTTCTAAATAAACCTCAATATAATAAACTATTATTGAACCAACTGGAACTTCAGCAATCTCTGCAATAAAATAATCCATTTTAATATCCATTTCCATTTGGTACCATGATTTCCCTTTATCAGCGCTAAAAATTAAATTAACTATAGAAATTGCTTTGTTGAAATCTTCTTCTGTGATTTTAACAACAATCTTAATAGTCTTCTTTTGAGCTTCTTCAGTAGTACTAATTCTTTTTGCTTCTATTTCATCCCAAGCAGCACCACATTTCGGACAATTTGTAAACCAGTTTGGATATTCAAATCTACAGTTAGTGCACGTTTTAGTGAAATACCTAGTTGTTTTAATTCCTAGTCTTTTTTTATCTTTCCCCATAATGTTTGATTTAAAATTTTTGAAATTTTACTCTCAAATAATTTATTACTAAATATTAAATAACTTTTTGTCTTTAAATATATTTTTTGGTGACTTAAGTATTTAGAACAATAATTTTAATAGAATTCTGACCCTTATTAAAGATAATATAACGTATCACTAAAGTGAGAAAAAAATTAACTCTAAAGAAGTTAAAGTTCTTTTAAGTGCAATTGATGATCTAATTGAACTTAAATCATTAGTAAGAAAAACTGCTCCTAATTATGATTTTGATTATTTGCAAAATGAGCAATTTATTGCATTGTTAAAATCTCTCCATAACAAAATTGAACCAATATTTTCAAAGTATTTGACAGATGATAATTCAACCCATTCAGAAACAATCTTAAGAGATAAGATTCTTAAAACTCTGAATAGAAAAAATTTCGCTTTAATTTCAGCTAATTCCTCAAAAAAAAAACTAAAAAATATTGGAATAGATCCACGCCATTTAATAGTTTCTGGCGGACCATTATTTCTTGAAGATTTTAAGGTGCTCAATCCAAATCTTCAAAATGATAAACTAACAATTATAAAAAAAAAATGTGATCAATTAATAAATCAGATAAAAAATGAAAACTGGGAAGAGAAAGATTTAATTTTCATTTGTGAAAAAGGAAATTTAACAGATAAATTCATTTTAGATAAGAAAAATCAGATTTCAGAATTAATAGGTAAAAAATTAAAAGTATTGGAAATAAAATCTTGGAAGGATTTAGATTAACGAAATTTTATTAGGTGATCCTCAAATGTTTTACAACTTTCTCTAAATCCTCAATAAATCTTACGATATGCTCTTTTTCAACATGTGGCATCATTACAACCCTTATCAAATTAAAATCAGTAAACTTACCTAACATCCAATTTTTCTTTCGTAATTCTTCATCAATCTCGCATATACTTTCTCCATTTTCAGTTGTTATTCCTACTACATTCATAACAGGTGCAGCAGCTAATTTAATTCCATCAACTTCAGATATTCTTTTAGCTAAATATTTCGTGTTATCCATACATTTTTTTACAATTTCTTTAAATCCATTAATTCCAAGAAATTTTAAAATCGCCCAAAATGCTATACTAGTACCTCCTGGGCGAGTTCCAACGATATGGAAATGTTTAAAATTTCCTCCTGCCAAATATGGAATTTCAAATCCAATTTTCTCTAAAATGGACGCATCTCTTAAAAAAAATCCCCCAGATGGAATTACTCCTAGTCCCATTTTATGTGGATCAGCCGTTATTGAACTAACAGACTTAACGGTGAAATCCCATGGTGGTATTTCATAATTTAATTCTTTTAAAAATGGTAATACAAATCCTCCAAATGCAGCATCAATATGAAAAAAAATGTCCCGATCTTCAACAATTTTGCCAATATCCTCTATAGGGTCTATTAAACCCAAAGAAGTTGTCCCAGCGATTCCAACGACTCCACAGGTATTTTTATTAATAAGAGATTTAAAATGATCTAAATCTAGTTCATAGTTTTTCGTAAGTTTAGCCTTTTTTAACTTAATCCCTAACAAATCGGATGCTTTATCGAAAGATATGTGCGCCGAAATAGGTAATACCACTTCAGGTCTTTTAATCTCTGATCTTAATTTTTTAGCTATTCTCATTGCGATAAGATTTGCTTCAGAACCACCTGTAGTGAAGGTTCCTATTATATTTCGTTCTCCAAAAATTTCACCGATTTCAGAAACTAATTCATCCTCTAAAGCTGCTGTTCCAAGAAATAATCCTGGATCTCCTAAGTTTTTAGAAATATATTTATTATATACTTGTTTTCCGAATTCGAGAGGTTCTGTACACATAGATCCTAAAATTGAACCAGATTCATAAGTAAAATCATTCTTCAATTTTTCTTCAAGAATTTTCAATATTTCCTGTTTCTCTAAGCCTTCTTTCAACATCTTTCTTATAAAAAAGTATTGATCCTTGGTAATTATTCCAA